>CAJOLG010000076.1 GCA_905235315.1 uncultured Solobacterium sp.
GGTCATGAAGCCACGGGTTGAAACAGATATGATAGCTGCCGATCAGACCGGCAAGCGAGAAGGTCTTGGAAGGGGCATACATGCTTACGGTATGTGTGCGGGCATACTCACTGACCGAGTATGCCGGGGTATGATGATGATCATTGAGAATCAGGTCCGACCAGATTTCATCCGACACGACCCAGACCTCATATTTCTCAAAGAGATCCATCATGGCTTTGATTTCCTCCGGCTCCCAGACTCTTCCGCACGGATTGTGCGGATTGCAGAAGACAGCCGTATGAATATGATGTTTCACGATTTTCCGCTCCATGTCCGCAAGGTCCATGCGCCAGATTCCTTCTTCATCCCGCTGAAGATCAGAAAGAACCATATGGTAGCCGTTTTCCCCGACGGTATTGGAAAAGCCGATATACACCGGCGAGTGAAACAGTACATAGTCTCCGCTGGAACAGAGCACATTCAGGGCGGAAACAACACCGCCGAGCACCCCGTTCTCATACCCGATCTCCGACGGTTTTACTTCCGTCCCGTTGCGGTCTTTCTGCCACCGGATAATTGCGTCATAGTATTCGTCTGTCGGCGCAAAATAGCCGAAGCACGGATGGCTGATGCGCTCTGCCATGGCGTTCGTAATCGCCGGGCAGGTCGCAAAACTCATATCTGCCACCCACATCGGGATCCGGCTGAACCCTTCTTTTGTCGGTACATTGAGGTTATACCAGGCAGGCGGATCCACCGCGATGGAATCCTTTCCGTGCCGATCAATCACAGTTGTGAAGTCGTATTTCATGCTGTTTTCCTTCCTAAGCACTATTCTAACCTCTTTCCTGCCCCTTTTTGGGTTAAAATCAATAGGGAAGTCGTCCGGCTGTAACTCCCGGAGACACTCCGAACCAATAATGAGGTAGAAACAGTTATGAACAACGAAGAATTGAAACTTCACGCACGGAATATCCGGCGGAACATCATTCGTCAGGTCTCCAATGCGAAAAGCGGGCATCCGGGCGGATCCCTCGGCGCAGCGGATATTCTGACCCTGCTGTTCCTTGAAATCATGGATATCACACCGGAAAATGCAGTACGGCAGGATCTCGCATCTCCGGAGCGCGACCGCTTTGTTCTTTCCAAAGGTCATACTTCTCCCCTGCTCTATGCGGTTCTTGCGGAGAAAGGCATTCTGCCGGAAGAGGAACTGCTTACCTTCCGCAAGCTCGACAGCCGGCTTCAGGGTCATCCGAATATGAACTACCTGCCGGGCATCGACATGTCCACCGGTTCCCTCGGCCAGGGCCTTGCGGCGGCGGACGGCATGGCGCTCGCCAATAAGCTCTCCGGCCAGGATCACCGCATCTACTGCCTGATCGGCGACGGAGAATGCGAAGAAGGCGAAATCTGGGAGGCCGCAATGGCAGCCGCCCATTACAAGAGTGACAATCTCTGTGCGATCGTTGATGTCAACGGTCTGCAGATCGACGGCAAGACCTCCGATGTCATCGGACCGGAGCCCCTCGATGAGAAGTTCCGGGCATTCGGCTGGCATGTCATCAATGTGGACGGCCACGACTTTGATGCCATGCGCGCCGCGTTTGCGGAAGCGAAAACCGTCAAGGGCAAGCCGACCGCATTGATCGCAAAGACCATCAAAGGCAAAGGCGTCTCCTTCATGGAGAACCAGGCTTCCTGGCATGGCGTCGCACCCAATGCGGAACAGACAGAACTCGCATTAAAGGAGCTGGAGGGATAACAATATGGGAAAAGCAACCAGACAGGCATACGGCGAAAAGCTCGCTGAGCTCGTTGCCGAAAATCCGAATATCGTCGTCCTTGACGCAGATCTTGCGGGCTCCACAAAATCCGGCCTGTCACAGAAAGTGGCACCGGAACGCTTCTTTGACTTCGGCGTTGCGGAAGCGGACATGATCGGACATGCGGCAGGTTTCGCCGCAAGCGGATATACTCCCTTCGCTTCCAGCTTTGCGATGTTTGCGACCGGGCGCGCCTGGGAACAGATCCGCAACAGCGTTGCCTACCCGCAGCTCAACGTAAAGATCTGCGGCTCGCACGCCGGCATCACCGTCGGAGAAGACGGTGTGAGCCATCAGGCCATCGAAGATATTGCGATCATGCGTTCCATCCCCGGCATGAAGATCTATGTGCCGAGTGATGAGAATGAAACCCGCGCCGTCGTTGCGCAGGCTGTCAATGAGTACGGGCCGACCTATATCCGCACCGGACGGGCAAGCGTGGAAAATATTTATGAATCCGAAGACATCGATGTCACCAAAATTCATATTCTGCGCAGCGGCAGCAGAGCCGCAGTGTTTGCCTGCGGTGTCTGTGTCAAATCCTCCCTGGAGGCGGCGGACCGCCTGAAAGAGGAAGGCATTGATCTTACGGTGGTGGATGTCTGCGCCATCAAGCCGTGCGATGAAGCGGGAATCCTGGATGTGCTGAACAGCCATGATCTCATCTTTACGGCAGAAGAGCACAATACCGTCGGCGGCCTCGGCGGAATGATCTGTGAGCTGGCCGCGGAAAAATGCCCCCGCAGGATCATTCGTCTCGGACTCGATGATATTTTTGCGGAAAGCGGAAGCGCTGCCGATCTGATGAAGAAGTACCGGCTTGACGGTGACGGCATCTATTCCCGCATCCGGGAAAAACTCTGATTGTTCACATCCGGCCACTGCCGGATGTTTTTTTCTTTTCCCGGGCCGGAAGATGTGGTTTGATGGAATTATGAACAACGCAGTCTTTTTCGACATTGACGGTACCCTGGCAATCCGCCTGGACGTACCGGAGAGCGCTGCGGAAGCGCTCCGCACCCTGCGGCGAAACGGCGACCTGGTATTTATCTGTACCGGAAGGAACGCTTCCTATGTACGGCATCATTTTTCCGCCTGCGCCGACGGGTTTATCTGTGCCAACGGGAGATATGCCTTCCTCGAAGACCGGGTTCTGTATGATCACCCGATCGAGGTTTCCCTGCTGGAACGGGCCGTACAGGATGTGCGGTCCTGCGGCGGCGGAATCATCTTATTCGGCAATACCCGCGCATACTATACCGGGGATGAAGAAGGATATTCCCTCTTTGGCCAGGCGCATGCGGCAGAGCCCGTAGAGATTCTCACTTCGCTTGCGGATACCGAACCCATCTACACCTTTGATGTCTTTTTCCATTCCGAGGCGGAACTGGCCGCAATCCGGGAAGCTCTTTCGGAATACTGTCTGCTGAATCCGCATCTTCCCTGGCCGACGGCCGATGTGACAACGCTCGGCTGCGACAAGGGAACGGCGCTTTCTGCCGTATCCCAGGCTCTGAACATTCCGAAGGAAAACACCTATGCCTTCGGCGACGGTCACAACGATCTCTGCATGTTTCGGGAGGCGGGACACCGGATCGCGATGGGAAATGCGGTGGAGGAGCTCAAGGCACAGGCGGATTTTGTCACGACACCGATCCTTGAGGATGGGGTGCGGAACGGACTGAAACACTGCGGGCTCATCTAAGTCCGAAGAACCGGAGTCCCGGTACAGCGCTGCCCGCAGAGAACTCTGCACGGGCCGGAATTATTCTTCGGCTCACTGACCGTTGTGAAGCGGTAACTTATGTTAAAATGATTGCGAAAATGCGAGGAGGTCATCATGTTTAATATCCATACATCACAGGAAGATGGCACCTTATATTTTGATGTAACCGGACGCATTGATTCGATCACTGCGCCGAAATTTGAAGAAGCGGTAAACGCGATCAATCTGTCCTCGGTGCAGAAGATCGTGATCGACTGTTCCCGGCTGGATTTCATTTCCTCTGCCGGTCTGCGGGTTCTTCTGAAACTGCGCAATCATACCACGGAGGATACGGAGATCGAAGCGATCAATGTGACACCTGCCGTAAAAGACATCTTCGAAATCACCGGGTTCAGCGATATCATTACGATCCGTTCCGATTCTGATCCTTCCGAAGCGCAGAAGGTCAGTGCGGTATTCTTTGATATTGACGGAACCCTGCTTTCACACTCGACCGGGCAGGTACCGCAGAGTGCCAGGGACGCCATCGCGGAAATGCAGGGAAAAGGTGTCAAGGCAATCATCTGTACCGGAAGAGATATCGGGGAAGTGGAGAAGCTCCCGCTGACGGATATTCCGTTTGACGGATATCTTACCCTGAACGGCAATCTCTGCCTCGACAAGAATAAAAAAATGTTTGCCGGAAACCCGATCGATCCGGGGGAAGTGGATATTCTTGTCCGCATCTTCCAGGCAAGCCGGATCCCCTTCGTTCTGATCGGTGAAAACAAGCGGTATATCAACTATGTGGATGATGTGGTCATCGATACCCAGAACAGCACCAAGGGTACCATTCCCGATATCGGGGAATACCGCGGGGAGAAGATCTACCAGTGCCTGGCATTTGTCCAGGACAAGGAACGCCTGATGCTGGAGAACATGCTCGATATGTGCACGATCACCAGCTGGAACAAGACCGGAATCGACATCATCTCCCGCTCCGGCGGAAAAGCTGCAGGTCTCGAGCTCTTCCTCGACAAGTATGATCTTCGCCGGGGAGAAACCATGGCCTTCGGTGACGGGCAGAATGACATTGAGATGATCCGCTATGCCGGAATCGGCGTTGCGATGGGCAATGCGCTTGATACCGTGAAGTCCGCCGCAGACTATGTCACCACCGATGTCGATGATGACGGAGTTGCCAATGCCCTGCGTCACTTCAAGGTCATTGACTGACCGCTGTCATAGAATGATTCAAAAAGCCGCACGGAGTGAATCGTCCCGTTTTTCCGGGGCAGTTCAAGCCGTGCGGTTTTTCTTATGACAGAAAAAAAGGATACAGCACGCTGTCTGTATCCTGTTGTCACTGTGTTCAGTTTCTCCGGCGGGTGATGTCGGCTTCCTCGTTGATCTGAAGGAGCTTCTCATTGAGCTGGTTTTCGATCCGGACGAGTTCCGCTTCCGCAGCCTGCCGCTTTTCATGGCCGTCCCGCTGAATTGCGAGGACTTCATCAAGCGTGGCAATGAGCTCTTCGTTGGTATGCTGGAGCGTTTCGATATCCACAATTCCGCGCTCGCTTTCACGGGTGGTTTCCACCGTTGCCTGATGCAGGGTCTCAGCGTTTTTCTTGAGCAGGTCGTTGGTCATGTTGGTGACTTCACGCTCTGCTTCGAGCGCTTCCCTGGAGTGGCTGATGCCGAGCGCCAGAACAATCTGGTTCTTCCAGAGCGGAATCGTATTGACGAGCGTGCTCTGGATCTTCTGGGTCATCAGGGTATCGTTGTTCTGAATCAGACGGATCTGCGGCGCCATCTGGATGGAGATCTGCCGTGTCAGCTCAAGGTCATAGAGCTTCTTTTCAAAGCGGTCGCATGCCTGTGCCAGGTCGTTGGCGGCCTGTGAATCTTCCGGCAGTCCGCTGTCCTGCGCCTTCTTTACAAGAGCCGGGAGGTCGTTCTCACGTACTTCCTGGAGTTTCTTCTTGCCGGCGATGATATACATCGACAGTTCCTTGGTGTTCTGCGCATTGCGCTCATAGAGCTGATCCAGGAGCGCGATATCTTTCAGCAGTGTGATCTGATGATCTTCGAGCACGGCTGCGATCTTATCGACATTGGCTTCCGCCTTGTCATAACGCGCCTTGTATTTTACAACGGAGTCCTGACCCTTCTTGAACAGGTTGCCGAAGAAGCCCTTGTCTTCCTTTTCATCCGTGGTCTTCAGTTCCACAACAAGATCACTCAGAAGATTTCCGATTTCCCCGAGATCCTTGGTTCTGACATTCTTCAGTGCAGAATCCGAGAAGTCGCTGATCTTCTTCTGGGCAGCGCTTCCGTATTCCAGCACGGTGCTGGATTCCGTGATATCAATCTTCTTGGAGAAATCTTCAACCGTCCTGCGTTCTGCCTCCGTGAGTTTGGCATCGGAATAGAGTTCTTCGATGGTCTTGGTCTGCGGTGCCTGTGCCTGCAGATCGTCCAGTTTTACAGTTTCTTCTTCCGGATTCAGTGTCAGTGTGATCTCCTGTGCCTGAGTCTGTGTATTGTTGTTTTCACTCATGATTTTCATTTCCTCCGTCATATAAAGGGATTTACGGTTATCAGTATAGCACACGCTTCCTTCCGGTGCTGAAAAAGGAAATGCATGCCAAAGCCCTGTTTAATGGTAAAATTCTTTCTATGAAACGGTTTATTCTGTGTCTTTCCGTTATGATCTCCCTCCTGCTGTGCCTGCCGCAGCAGTGTTTTGCCGTGGGAGCGGAAGAACCCGATGAGACCATCACCGTTCATGCGGATTATACGGCGCTTACCTCGGGAAAGCAGAACCAGCTTGATGTACCGTATTCGGACGCCTGGTTCCGCCAGGACGCTTCGGTGTACAATCACGATCTTGCCCGGGCTTCTCTCTGTTTTGCGGTCACCGCATTCCGGCCGGCCGAATCGCAGGAGCCGGCATTCAAATCGGAGTATGTTCAGAACTTTCTTTCCCAGGCAGGCTTCAGCCGGTTCCGTTCGGATGATTACGACCGCCCTTCCGGAAGATATACGATCGCATCGGAAATCGCCTCCAAAACCGTCGAAGACGAACGCGGCGCATTTACCCTGATTGCGATCGGTATTGCCGGCCAGGGGTATGGGGACGAATGGCTCTCCAACTTTTCCATCGGCGGCGGGGATATTCATGAAGGCTTCCAGCAGGCGTCTGAAGATATCTATGACCGCTTATGGGGATACATTGCACAGAATCATATCGAGGCACCGTACAAGATCTGGGTAACCGGATTCTCAAGATCTGCCGCGGTTGCGAATATCTTTGCGGCTTCGCTCACGCAGGACGGCCTGCTTCCCGCCAAAGATGTATTTGCCTATACGTTCGCAACTCCCCGCACCACAAAGAATCCCGAACCCGGCATGCATGACAATATCTTCAACATTGTCGGCGCAGTGGATATCGTACCGCAGATTCCGTTCAAGGACTGGGGCTTTGAGCGTTACGGCCAGACCTTCTACACCCCTGCCCAGGAAACCACCAGTTCCTGGTACAGCACCCAGAAAAAAGCCAATGACGTCTACCGGGAGATCGTGGGGTTTGACACCTGGAACAATCCGGTAATCAATACGCAGATCAAGATACTGACCGAGTATCTTCTTGAAATCTGTCCCGACAACGAGACCTATGCCCGCTATCTGCAGGATGATGTCTGCCGGATGTGGACAAGCGCCGACTCCCCGCTGGAGCTGATGAGCGTCCTGCTGGATATCTCCCAAAACAAAAACCTGATTAACGAAGAGAATGCGGCGGCAGCCAACAGCCTGATGGACTATGCGCTCTACAGTTCCCTCGAGTACATGACCTATTCCAATAACATGCCCTATGTGGAAGAACGCACTTCCACGGCTATGAATGTCCTGCACGAACACACTTCGGAGGTATATATCAGCTGGCTGTTCTCGGATACCCCGCCGGAGGAACTTTATACGGAAAACCGTGCGTTCACCCGGGTGGTGCTGGAAGGTGACGTGGATATCGATGTCTGTCAGGGCGAATATGCGGATACCGTTCTGGAGACCGTCGCCGCAGACGGAGAAATCACCTATCGTTCGGATGATGTGCGCCCCTTTGCGATGCGCACCGGCGAAAAAACCGTTCTCATCCTTCCTGCCGACACCCGGTATTCCCTTGAGATACACGCGAATTCGGATACGGACGTCGCAATGACGGAAATTGATTATACGAGTGAGCAGACGAAGGTTACCGAATATCGTAACGGAACTCTCACTGTCCCGAAAGACGATATTTGGATCCTCAACGTCGCAGCGAAGAAACAGACCGACTCGGTCACCGACAAAGAATCGATTCAGGACATCCGTTCCGGCAGTACCGATACCCTTGCGACAATCCAGCAGTTCGAAACACTGAACGTTCTGAATCTTGAGCCTTTGTCCTCACGATTATGTGCTTCTTCTTCATCCTGGGAGGTCTGCTCATCTTCATCGTGTGCTGCACTGCCGGCAAACTTCATTATCGCCGGAATATCCGTGCCGGGCTGTACAGCAGCGATACGAAATACTACTTCCTGCCGGTTTTCTGCCTGTGCTTTGTGTTCGTCGCATTTCTGTCCCAGCAGCTCTTCGCTTTCCTGTTTTCGGGGAATACCAATGTCCAGCTGGCATTGCAGGTGCTTATCGACATTTTCATCCTCTATACGGCATATCACGGTTACCGCCAGTGCCCGACATTTCTCAACCGCATGAATATTCCGGCACTGATGCTGTTTTCGGCAGCGAATATCACATCGATCTATTTCAATCAGGCAGGGCTCATCCTGCGGATCGCCGGCGTGCTTGTCATGGTGTACAGCTTTGCCCGGCAAAGCCGTCCGGCCCTCAGTCAGTACATCATCTTCGGCTTCCTGGCGATATTCTTCCTTTCGCTCATGTATTTCTTCCGGCGGAGGTTTGGTATCGGGCTCAATTCCTATGCGGTGCTTCTCGGCGCCAACCTGATCACATCAGCTGCGATGTTCTCCGCATCCCTGCCGATGCCGAAGATGTACCGCCGCGGATCGCTTCTTTTCCTGATCTCCGGCATCTCCCTGTACGCCGGCAAACTGACCTATTTCCCGTTCTTAACCCATCTGCTCTTTGCGGGCGTCTACTATGCGGCCATCTCCTGCTTTGCGGCGGCGAGCCTCAAAATCATACCGCACGATGCCGCAATGGATATTCCGCGCAGCCGCCCGGAACCGCCGGCCCCCGCAGAATCCCAATAACAAAACACGTTTTATGCGAATTGAAAACCCTGTGAATCTGCATATCTGCAGTCACAGGATTTTTTACGTTATTACTTTCCGCTGTTGAGATAGGCGAGATACTCCCCGTACGTCATCTTCGGCGTAAACGAGGAGACGATATGTTCTGTCTTTTCCGGATGGGCGAGCAGATCAAGCACCGCGGAACCGACGATCTTCGGCTGCAGAAGATACACTTCTTCACGATCCTTTATTGCAAGATCTGCCCCGTGGATCGCGCCGGTGAATCCGCCGTACCCGTACTGAATAATCGGCTTGAACATGGAAATATCTCCGACATCTCCGGCAGCCGGGCTGATCTCTCCCCGGCGGATATCCTTGTCCGCCACAAACTTCCGCATATTCTCAAGCATCACTTCATTCAGCTCATCGCTCTGATGAAGCGGCAGATACCCCGGGGTGTCTTCAATGATACAGCTGCCGCCGAGCGCAGCGGCACAGTGCTCCGCAGCGGAAGAAACCTTTGCGTTGAGATCCCGGATGACGTCCGGATTCACCGAGCGTACATAGCATTCATAGACCACCTTGTCCGGGATCGAATTCACGGTATTTCCGCCGTCATCGATGATGCCGTGCAGACGCACGACATCCTCATCGCGGAACGTCTCTCTGAGCATGTTTACCGCGTTGAGAAACAGCGTGCATTCATTAAGCGCATTGATTCCCTTTTCCGGCATCGCAGCCGCATGGCTTGCCTTTCCGAGGAACGTGATCTTCTTATAGACAAAGCCGCTCAGCACACAGCCAAGGCTCAGTCTCCATTGATTCCCGCTCATCGCATGGATATGAATCAGGCAGTCTGCCGCATCAAAAACATGTTCCGCCAGCATTTCCTGCTTGCCGGAGCAGTACCTGACCCTGCCTTCCTTCACAAGTCCTTTGCGGTATTCCATATCGGTGAATTCTTCGGCCGGTGTGAAATACAGCGTGACCGTTCCCTGCGGGCGGTTGGGATCCGCATTCAGTGCCGCCATCACCCCCAGCATGATTGCGACCTGGGTGGAGTGTCC
>CAJOLG010000077.1 GCA_905235315.1 uncultured Solobacterium sp.
TGCTTTTCCCTTGCCGTTTTGCGTCGGCGAAATGGGATTCAAAAGACTGATAAACATAATCTTGTGTCTCTTTCGGGAACCGCGATAATTCTGATTTCAACTTCGATTCATACTCTTTTTTATTCATGAATTAATTCTATACCTTTTCCTGAAAATCAGTCCGTCTTCCCTATATACGCAATCATTCTGCATATATCGTAAAGAACGCTCTTCCTTTCGCCAACGGGTATTCCGGTTTCTGCTGATTTCGAAACCGGATTATCTGTTCTTTGAGCAGATCCGCTGCCCATTCTTCTCAACGGGAATAATCAGAAGCGATCAAAATGAGGCCAATCTCTTCATTTTTGTCTATGATCCGCACGCCGTTCCCATTGCCAAAAAAAGAAGACACCGCAGGATGTCTTCTGTAATGACTGATCAGCTGTCTGTCTCGCCCCAGCTCGGGATCTCATTGCCGCGGCGGATCAGAACCGTTTTCTGATAATCCGTCTGATTCAGGAAATGAAGGACCTCTTTTTCCTCTGCGTCGGTGTCCAGTGTCTTCTTGAGGATGTCCGCCGCCACCACAACTGCCGTGATCGAGTAATGGCTCTGTGATCCGAGATAGACCGAAACCCCTTCCGGTGTTCCGTTCGTATCATTGAGATGGGCATAATCCACCGGATAGATCAGATTTGCGAATTCCGGGTGCCGATCCCCTTTCCGCCGGACGATGGTAAATCCGCTGGAAAGATAAAGTGTATCAAGTTTCTGCCAGAAATATGCGTTGTTTTCGTAGAGTGCCATAGTTCCCCTTTATTTATATGCGTGAAACTATTATACATACTTCTGAAAATAATGTAAAACAATTTATATAAATTTTCATTGTTTTCATTAATGCGTTTCTACAGCTCCCGGATCCGGACCGCAAGCCGGTCCAGCAAAGTCTCAATATCATAGATTCCGGTAAGGTTCATCGCCTGAACAACAATCATCAGGCAGCCGTAGGCATCCGAGGCCGCATTATGATGATCGAGCTCAATATCGAGGTAACTGCACATGTCATTCAGCCGGTGGTGTTCCAGTGCAGGAAACAGGTTCCGGCTCAGGATGACGGTATCAAAATACGGAATTTGGGGAACCGGAATGCCGCAGTTAAGACATGCGGCTTTCATGCACGACATATCAAACGGCGCATTATGCGCACAGATCAGCGCATCTTCCAGAAACGGCTTCATCTGCCGGAATACTTCTCTGAACTCAGGCGCATCCGCCACATCCGAAGGATGAATTCCGTGCACCATGATATTGAAGCGGGAGAAATGAGATACGTTGGCCTCAGGCCGGATCAGCGAATAAAACGCCTCTTCCGGACAGCCGTCTTCCAGGACGGAAATGCCGACAGAACAGACAGAGGCGGGATCATTGTTGGCGGTTTCGAAATCAATCGCGGTCACTTTCATTCGCGGATATGCTCCAAAGCCATGCGGTAGATATTCTTGATATGTTCATCGGCCATGGAATAATATACCAGTTTGCCGATTTTCCGTGAGGTCACCAGCTTTGTTTTCTTGAGACTCGCCAGCTGATGGGAGATGGCGGACTGGCTCATCTGAAGCAGCGATGCGAGATCACTGACGCAAAGCTCACTCGTAAACAGGGCGTTCATGATCTTGAGCCTGGTGCTGTCCCCAAACATCGTGAAGATCATCGACATATCATCATATTCATCTTCCCCGATCATATTCGCACGGCACTGTTCTACATTTTCGGGATCCACAAGATTCATTTCATTTGTCCTTTCTGCGAACATTTTTCTGTTCTTTGCCGGCGGCATAGAGATTCATATACCGGATAATCGGCCGTTTGCTGTAAAGTTCTATGCTCTGCGAGGATCCGTCGACAAGCGACAGAACCAGACGATCCGCATTCTTATGGTACTCATACTGCCAGTTCACGATTTCATCCCAGTAAATGATCGTGCACATCTCTGCGTTGCGATGGTTGTACAGAACCAGGAAGTCGGGCGTAAACCGGATGAGATTCCGGTCCGGCAGCATCAGCAGCGAAAATACCGATACCAGGATCAGGACCACCCCAACCCCTGAAGCAGTGGTTTTGGTAAACAGCAGCCCGATTCCCGCAAGACCGATGCACGCAAGGAAAGCGACCGGCTTGACATGCACGGTATATGGTGCGCCGCTCGATTCCGGAAGGTTGCGGATTTTGATTGCCTGCGATTTCATCGTATCCAAATTATAGCATTGCCGAACCGTTTCCTGTGAACGAACACCCTGCCCGGATTAGGCAATTCGGCGCAGTTGTGATACCCTATTCAAAGACCGCGGAAGAAATCCGCGCAGGAAGGAAACCCCCATGAATCCTGTCACGTTTGAAATCACTCATGTCTGTAAGCAGAGCGGTGCCCGCACCGGAATTCTGCACACCCCGCACGGGGATGCAGAAACTCCGATGTTCATGCCGGTCGGCACCCAGGCGACCGTAAAGTTTCTTTCCCCGGAAGAGCTCTGTGAAATGCATGCCGGAGTGGTTCTTGCGAATACGTACCATCTCTGGCTGCGGCCCGGAGAAGAAGTGATCGCAAAAGCCGGCGGAGTACAGAAGTTCATGAATTATAAAGGCCCGATGCTTACCGACTCCGGCGGTTTTCAGGTTTTCTCCCTTGCGGATACCCGGAAGATCAAAGAGGAAGGCGTCACGTTCAAAAATCCGATCAACGGAGACACGCTCTTCCTTTCACCGGAAAAATCCATCCAGATTCAGAACCGGATCGGGGCAGATATCATCATGTCGTTTGATGAGTGCATCCCCTATCCGAGTGAACGCAGCTATGTGGAGCAGTCGATGGAGCGCACACTGCGCTGGGCGGAACGCGGAAAGGCCGCGCACGAACGGCCGGAGGAACAGGCCCTGTTCGGAATCGTTCAGGGCGGAGACCACGAAGATCTGCGCCATTATTGTGCAGAGAAACTGGTGGAGATGGACTTCCCCGGATATGCGATCGGCGGAACCTCCGTCGGAGAAGACAAAGAAACGTTCCTCCGCATGGTGCGCATGTCGGCGGAGAAACTCCCCTATGACAAGCCCCGCTATCTGATGGGGGTCGGCGCGGTGAATGATCTGCTGGAAGCCGTATCCCTGAACATTGATATGTGTGACTGTGTGCTCCCGACCCGGATTGCGCGGCACGGCACACTGATGACCAGCCAGGGACGCATCAATATCCGCAAGTCGGTGTATAAAGAAGACTTTACCCCGCTTGACCCGCTCTGCGACTGCTATACCTGTCAGAATTACACGAAGGCATATCTCAACCATCTCTTCCGCTGCAATGAAGGATTCGGAACCCGGCTGATGTCGATTCATAATGTCCGCTTCCTGATCGCGCTCATGGAAGGTGCCCGCAAGGCAATCCGGGAAGACCGGTTCAATGATTACAAAGCGGAAGTTCTCGCCTCCATGAAATTTGATTCCCGGGGCTTCTGATTCATAAGAATAAAAAAACAGGCTGTCAGACTTCACTCCGCGGTGAGGTCCGGCAGCCTGTATTTTTATACTCAGTCGGTTTCTTCCTGCATCTTCTGGACATCTTCCCAGTTGGAATACATCGGGCGGACATCCTTATTCAGAATCTTGCGGTCTACATAATTCTTTGTGATCGCGATAACCGATCCGCTGCATGCGACGACACCGATCAGGTTCGGGATCGCCATCAGACCGTTAAACGTATCGGAAAGATCCCACGCCAGCTGCAGATTCATGGTCGCACCGACCATAATGAAGCAGACAAAGATGACGCGGAAGATAATGATGCGCTTTGTGCCGAACAGATACTCGAATGCACGGGCGCCGTATTCGCTCCAGCCGAGCGTTGTACTGTAGGCAAACAGGAAGATCGCAATTGCGACAAAGCCGGCTCCGATTCTTCCGAAGACAGAAGAGAACGCTTCCGAAACAAGTGCGGTACTGGTGGAGTTGGAGATCATGACACCGGTCTCAAGATCAACCAGGCCTGTAGAGAGAATGACAAACGCTGTGATCGAGCAGATGATGATCGTATCCGCAAATACTTCGAAGATACCCCACATGCCCTGTGCGACCGGCTCTTTAACGTTGGACGCAGAGTGAACCATAACACTGGAACCAAGACCTGCTTCGTTGGAGAAGACGCCGCGCTTCATACCCCAGGTGACTGCAGTCATGACACCGTAACCGACGATACCGCCGCCGACAGAGCGCATGGCAAACGCGCCTTTGAAGATGGAAGCCAGCACAGCCGGCATTGTGCCGATATTCTTGAAGATGATGATCAGGGCGCCGAGGATATAGGCCACCGCCATAAACGGCACAAGCAGCTCGGTTACGGAAGCGATCCGTTTGAGTCCGCCGATAATAACGAAGGCAGAGAGAATCACAAGCAGAACACCGACCAGGAATGTGGACATCCCGAATGTCTTGTTCATATTCGCCGCGATCGTATTGACCTGGCTCATATTTCCGATACCGAAGGACGCAAGCACACAGAAGAGTGCGAACAGCCAGGCAAGCACGCTGCCGACTTTCTGCATACCCTTGCGGGAACCAAGTCCGTCACGGAGATAATACATGGCACCGCCGCACCATTCTCCGCGTTCGTTTTTCCGCCGGTAATAGATACCCAGCACATTTTCAGAGAAGTTTGTCATCATTCCGAAGAATGCGACAATCCACATCCAGAAAACCGCACCCGGACCTCCGGCAACGATTGCGGCAGAGACACCGGCGATATTACCGGTACCTACCGTTGCGGCAAGTGCTGTACACAGACTCTGGAACTGTGAGATTGATTTGTCTTCCCGTTCCGTATGCGCGGTGACGTTCTTATCTTTGAAGATTGCGCCGATGGTGTTGGACATCCAGTGTTTAAAATGTGTTAACTGAAAAAATCCGGATCGCGCAGTCATCATGATGCCTGTACCAATCAGCAGTACCAGCATCGGAACTCCCCAGACAAATGCGTTTACCGAATTGTTGATCGACTCAATAAAACCTAGAAACCCCATAGACTGTCTCCCCCTTCGGACAGCATAAAACTGCCCGCAAACTACAGGAAGACTCTATCATTTTCTTTCATTCCATGCAACTGTTTTCAGCACAATGAAAACATTTTCATTATTTTACTCGGTGAAGAATTCCTCAAACTGTTTCGCTTCATCCGCCAGCATCTCCGGCGTCAGCTCATCGCGCGGATCTTCCAGGTCTTCGGGGATTCCGGTTGTAAGACGAACCGCTTTTCCGTTTTCAATCCGGATATAGTTCGGCGCATACACCCGCTTCTCTCCGACCTGAACCGTGTTTCCGTCATCATCTTCCAGCTCATACTGGTCGAGCACGGGATCCAGCAGTTTCAGCAGCTGTGCATATTCCGGAATTCCGTCTCCCTCTTTGACCGGCTTGCCGTCCTCCAGTACATATTTATCCCGTACGATCTCATTTCCTTCCGCATCCCAGATTTCGACGTACTTGATTGAGGTCACGCCTTTTTCCGCAGCGATTCTGATCGAGGTTTCAAGTACCGACCTGCACCAGGGACACTTCGGATCTCCGAAATAGAGCCAGAAGGTCTCCCCGTTTTCAATCGCGGAGACAACATCTTTCGGATCTGTTTTTTCAAACGGATGATTCTCTGAGACGGTGATCGTCCGGTGAATCTTGCCGGAGCTGTTCGCAACACCGTTCAGTGCTTCATACGATTCTTTGAACTGCAGTGCTGTTTCCGATGCCGGTGCGCCCTCATCCTCACACTCTTCAAATGCATCACAGCCGTGGTTTCCCGACTCCGGTTCGGAAGCCGGCTGTTCCGGCGCTGCGGCATTACAGCCGGCAAGCATCAGCACAAGCAGTGCACTCATCACTTTTCTGATCATAGGATCCCTCCCATTGTTCTGATTATACATCGTTCTGAAAAGCTGTCATGTTTAATGGGAGGCAGGCATATAGAAGTTTTCTATAACCGGTTATAAACATGTACTCTTTCTGTACTGCCGTATTCCCGCAGTTTTCCGGCCGTCAGCCCCATAAAACAGCCGGCAGAAAACATCCCGGAATTTTATCAAAAAAAACCGAAAATCTCATTGCATTCCAAATCGGGATGGAGTATTATAATCGAGCGTGTGGTTCCTTAGCTCAGTTGGTAGAGCAACTGACTCTTAATCAGTGGGTCGAGGGTTCGAGTCCCTCAGGAACCACCATTCTCTTGCAAGGCTCACCTGAGTAATCAGGTGTGTGAATATACAGGCAATAACATCTGCCGAGGCAGATGTGTCATATACCGTTGCCAACCGCACTCATTATATGAGTGTGTACATATACAACAAGTCCCCGCATGCTTATGCGGTTTTTTTATGGTTTCAGAGATCTCAGATTCAGATGCCAGAGATTCACAAAGATAAGCATGCATTAACGAAGTTCAATGATCTGATCAAACCGGTTTTTTGTTTCTTCGGTATACTTATGCGAAACCATAATGACTGTCTGGGGAAGCGATAGAATGTAATTGAGTATCTGTTTCGTCATTGCCGGATCCAAAGCATTCAGCGATTCATCAAACAGGATGATTCTATGATCAGAGACAAATTCTCTCGCAAGGGCAATACGCTGTTTCTGTCCGCCGGACAGCTCAGAACTTTTCACTGCCTCATCAAGCTTCGTCTCATCACAGAACTCTGTAACAAGGGAATCCCTGCACGCCTCTTTAACCTCATCGTCCGGACAGGATCGATAAAGATCGATATTATGCCGGGTTGAATCAGAGAATACATATGCCGACTGCTGTACATAACCGACGGTATCATGAATGTTGTAATCTGTAATATTTTTTAGATTCTTATCACCAATGTAAACATCTCCGTGATAATCCGTCAGATTTCCCGCAAGTACATTGAGCAGTGTGCTTTTGCCGCAGCCTGAAGGGCCAATAATCAGGTTTTTGGATCCTTCCGCGATATCAAGTGTCAGATCCTTCAGCACTTCTTTATCCGGAAAGGAATAGGACAGGTCATGAATATGGATATCACAGGAATCCAATCGTTCTGCCTGCGTCATTTGCTTTTCACAGGGATGACACTTTTCATTGATGATCGCATTGTATCCATCCACCTTCACGATTTCCGAGAAGAATACACCCACATAGTTGTTAAACATTCCGGAAAGGTTTCCCACCGCAAGAAGGTTACTGATGGAAATCAGCTGTTTGTCCGCCAGATATACCGTCAGTAGCATTAGTCCGCACTGTCCCAATAAACTGATCATCACCGGCACAAGTTCATACTGCTTCTTTCTGTTGTTTATCATCCGGCGATCTGCTTCAAATTCTTTGGAACGGGATGTCAATAAGTCATTCAGAGCCGGTTTCTGGTTATATGCATGGAAAACATGATACCCATTAAGCAGATCGGAGATTCTGCCGTAAAAGGTCTCAAGCGCGTTTGAACGCCGTTGTTCATTTTTCCTGGATAGCGGCTGAAGGACCCTGGCGCTGAACGCAGTGGCCAGTACAATCAGAACAGAGCACAGAAGAATACTCCAATGCAGATAAACAAGACCGATGATACCGAACACCGTAAAGGCAAAGGCATCGATCAGCGAAAAAACAGTTGTAATTGCATCATCGACCTGAACCGAATCGTTATTCAGAGAAGAAATATATTTATCTGTGTTGAACTGTGATTTTGCATTTTCAATCTCGCATGAGACAAACATTCGGTATTTATTCAGACCATGTTCCCTGACACGGTTCTTTTCATATGTAAACAGATATTCAAATGCGGAAGCGATCAGATATAAGCAACCGTTCAATACAATAAACAACGTACAATTCCGCCAGTCCTCCTGCATAGCAGCCTTGAGTACACTTGAGAGACATAAAGAAGCCGCTACACAAAGGGCAGCGTTAATAATATCCGCGATTACAGCAACTGCAATCTCTTTTCGCGAATCTTTGATTAAATCAAAAACATTCATATCGGTTTACGCTCCATATAGTTGCAATTATTATTTGTCATTCTTTGTTTAAGGCATGCGTAGAAATATGAGCTACACGAATAATATTATACGGACATATTTTGACACGATTATCATTTTTTTGTGCTAGCAGCTATTGTTTCATAAAAGACATAATTTTTGGTGCTGTCTTCGTCCACATTAAGTATATAAAGACACTGTAACCTGTTTATAAGCGGCCGAACTGATTGATGAGTATCTGATTTTCATTTCCTCATAACTGCCCGACTGAAGATACTTGTAGAAGGAGTATTTTGCCAGCTTTAAAATTCTTTCATTCACTTCGTTATTAAGGCTCTCATTACTGATGACATATATTTCATTATTTCTTGATGAATAATTCAGCGAATCAATCGCCGCTTCCAGTTTGAGTTTATAATTGGTTTTCTCAATGTCACGCGACAGTTCTTTTAGTAGCACTTGCATATTTTCCGGATATATCTGAAGTTTTATAGTCTCACCATTTACCTCCAGATTACATTCCACATCAATATGATTAATTTCTAATCCTTTATCCGTAATTGCCATCCCATTATCCTCAAGGGCTGAGATGGGAATTGTGAAATATTTATATTGGTTTGGAATATTCTCAATCTGCTTTAAAAAAATATCGTTATCAAAAATTGGATTCAATTCATTGTTGTTGTCATAAATACAAATAGCGTTACTCGCAAGTGTTTCATCATCAAAGTATCCATCTAGTACATCCGATTCTATTAGATCTCCATTCCAGTAATATACTGCATCCGGTTTTTCAGATGAATTTAAGCAGTTTGTAAGGTTAACTTCCACCTGTTTAATTGAATGTTCCAACATGTGCCACTTATTGCTCTCCGCATAAAGCAGCAGGCAGTTCTGATGATTGGCATTTAACAAACGTACTGTAATGATTCGTGTGGGTGTCGGGACTGTACACAAAGCAATAAGTCTGCCGCCGTTTTTTTCAACATGAACATTAGGCACCACGAAGCGCACATACTCCCCATCACAGCAAACAGTCTTACTGGTTCCTTCGCTGTCATATGGTATAACAACCTTTTCGTTAGTTAGAAGAAGAATCGTCGAAAAAAGCACAAGTAGTGCTGTCAATATTCCAGCTCCAATCAGCTTTAATTTGTCCTTACTGGCTTTATCAGAATCATGGTTCAAAGGACCTTGTGATCCTGATGTATCACCAATCAGCAAGTTCTCAACAGAACATCCCAATGCATCAGCCAGAGTTTCAAGAATAGCAGGGTCAGGGAAACTTTTCCCCGTTTCCCATTTCGATACTGCCTGTGTTGTCACATTAACCCTATTGGCCAAGTCTGATTGTGTAAGGTGCTGCTGTTTTCTCAAGCTTCTTATCAGTTTTCCGGTACGTTCAAGATTCATAATATCTTTTCCTTTGAAGTCTTCTCATTGGATGTTTTGGAGTATGATTACCTATTTTTTAGTACACGTATCCTTACTAATTGCATGAACAGCAAAAGTTGATTTCTTCTGTTTTTTACTACTTAAATGATCAGTTTTCAATCAACTGTCAGTTGATTCTTTAAAAATGTTTAATAAAAAGCGGAACTGAGATTAATCATTCCATTTTTGATAGACCGGAGCGTACCGTCGGAAACAAAATCGGATCTGCTTTAAAAAAATCGTTATCAAATATTGGATTCAATTCATTGTTGTTGAAGCACATGACAACCCGCATAAAAAAATCACTTGTGAGCCCTCGGCCGCTGACTCTTAATCAGTGGGTCGAGGGTTCGAGTCCCTCAGGAACCACCATTCTCTTGCAAGGCTCACCTGAATAATCAGGTGTGTGAATATACAGGCAATAACATCTGCCAACGCAGATGTGTCATATACCGTTGCCAACCGCACTCATTATATGAGTGTGTACATATACAACAAGTTCCCGCATGCTTATGCGGTTTTTTTATGTTTTCAACAGTTCAGCACTGCAGACGATTTTTTATCATCTGATTCCATTGCCTATACCGGGCAACATCCCATCATCTGCAGCGATCCATTTCCGCTCGAGCAATATCTTATCCATATTCTGCAGAGAGTTTTTATCACGAAACCAGGTCAAAAAACCGCAACTACAAAAAGAACCAGCTGAATCGCTGAAGTATAAATACAATTCTACAGATTTGTCACGAACGCAATTACAATAATTCCAAGTATCACGAGTGCCCAAAATACCGTTCTTCTACGGTTCGACATAAAAGAGGAATCGGTTTCTATCTGTCTATGCTCTGAGGCGTATGCATCTGCATCCTGTCGAACCGTTACATTTCTTTCCTGTCGCTTAAGTTCCTCTCTCATCATCACTGTATACCCTCCCTACTTCAAATTTACAATACTTCTTGTGCAGCTCAGAAAAGCATCTTAGTGTGACTTTCAGTGTGGATTGTATAGGAAAGAACAAAGATCAGATTATCTGCCTGTCGTTTCATATCGATGGCGAAAGGTTCACCGGATTTGTATCAATGGTAAGTGCTTCAAATGCGAGTATAATAAATACGATCAAAGCATGAAATAAAGCCTATTACTGTGAATTATCATATTATTCAATTATACATACGAAAGACAGGCGGTGATCACATGAACAAAACACAGCAGGACCCGGCGCAGAGTTCTGGAGATGGCGCAGATAACGGAAGGAGCCTGGATGCGTTCGCAAACCGTGCCCTGAGACTGGCGCAGGAAGCGGCGAAAGCGGGCTCGTACGGTGTGGGGGCACTTTTGATGGACCTCGACGGAAACATCCTCTATGAGAAGACAAACCGCGTGGTCAGAAACTCCCGGATCTATGATCCGACCGCTCACAGCGAACGGCAGATCGTTGACTGGTACCTGGCAAACAAAGAGAAAGAGAACCTGCCCGAACCGGCGGAGTGTATCCTGATCACCACCCTCGATCCCTGTCTCATGTGTACGGGTGCGCTGGCCCAGGCAGGATTCGGAACTGTGATCGTCATTGCGCTGGATCCCCACGCCGGCATCAACTCCCGGGGTAATTACGAATGCACGGCGCTGGCGGGAACCGCCTGCCGGAACTATGTAACGAAACATTTTGCCTATCCCCTCATCACAGGCGCCCGGCATCGGGAAGCTTTCGGTGCGGATCTTTCCAGACTGAAACTGTTTACCGACGACACGATCACGACCGAAACCTACCTTGCATGCGGCGATGCCTTCACGCTGAATCTGTCCGAACTGCATAAGGAACTATTCGCCCGGGACAACCGAGAAGACAATGTGCTCAACCCTGCCGAGCTGGATTTGGATCATCCGATTCGCAGATACCTGAAGGAAACGTTTGGACCGGACTGCTTCGGCTGTACATGGAACCCCGGGGAATCCGCGGAAGTCATCACGGACTACATGAATAAGAATCATCCCGGCTTTGACGGCGCCGCCTGTTTTGATCTGTTCGGCAACCTCCTTTGTATTGCGGAAGACGACCCTGAACTCTCAAGCAGAAGCGCGATCATGAAACTCATCCGCAAGTATGCGGCTGCACGGGCCGCGGAGCCGATCGGGAATTACGACATCAGAGACTATCTCGCCACTCCCCAGTTCGCATACTTCATGTATATGACCTGTCCGGACCTGTCCGCTGTGACCATCATGGAAATCGGCGCCCTCGGCTCTGCTTTCGGAAATCATTCCCCGCATCCGATCCTGTACATGAACGGTGCGCAGAAGGAGCCTGCTGTTGCGTTACTGATTCAGCATCTGCCGCCGCTATACAACGAACAGCTCGACCTCCGCTTTGAACGGATCGTGTAATGCATGTCCTGTTCGTTCTGTTTCATGATCAGCCGGTCTGCCGTTTCCTCACCAGTCAGGCAGCCGGAACAAAAGGTCACCTGCGGTGACCGGAATTAATCATTGACCGCCAGCGATAGTTGGTGGTCATTTTATGGTTTTCTGGGTGTTTGCGGCAGGTCATTGTGCCTGTTCCGCAGCCCAAATTATGCCTCATTGACCAGTTTTCCGGTCATATGTTCAATCACCAGCGCAAACATCAGTGTATGCGGTCCGGAGCGCTCAATTTCACGCTCGATGTATGCCGCATCATCCGTGAACTTATAACTCAGTTCCCGGGAGACCGCATAGATCGTTTCCCGGTCTTCGATGAATTCGATCCGGCCAAACACAATGACACTGCGAATATTCCGTGCCCATTCCCCTTCGCGGACAAATCCTTCATCATACACGCAATAAGAGGCTTTCCTGTCGCGCCGCAGGGCATCAACCTTGTGGCCGCTCATCCCGCTGTGGAAATACAGTTTCCCGTCTTTCTCATTGTAAAAATGATTCAGCGGCATCCCGTAAGGATATCCGTCATCCCCGTTTACCGAGAGAATTCCGCGTTTTTCTTCCTTCAGGATCTGCAGACACTCTTCCTCTGATATCTGCTGTTTTTTTCGAACGAGTTCCCGAAACATGTTCTCTAACCTCCCATTCTGTCAGTCAGACCGTGATGTCTGCCCTGCTTAAGCTGTGATGCGTTTGAACCTCCGATCTCTGCGCTTCCGGCACCTTTGGCTATTCGATCCAGACAACCGGATTGCCCTTCGGTTCCCGCGTACCTCTCGCAGGTGCTCCGTCATATCCGTATCCAAGAATCAGTCCCCCGGTCACAAACTCATCCTCCTGCATGCCCAATCCAAGCAGACAGTCCCTTACGTTCGGCTGATCCGTGAGCCAGCGCAGCTGGTTGATCCAGCAGGAGCCAAGATCAAGCGCATTGGCCGCAATCATCATATTTTCCAGCGCACAGGCGCTGTCTGCCAACGCATTCCCATAGCCGCGTTTATTCGCAGTCACGATCAGAACCGGCGCATTATAGTCAAATACATAATTCCCGGTTTTCGACGCACGGATCGAGTTCTTCAGGGAGATATAGGTATCTTCCGTAATCTCCATCGCCGCAAACTCCTGCTGTACCAGCCGGCGGAGTTCATCACGAACAGACGGTTCTGTGATCACGATAAATCTGGTTGTCTGGCTGTTCGAGCCGCTCGGTGCGGCGCGTCCGGCTTCAAGGACCTGTTCGATCCGATGCCGGTCCGGTATTTCCGGCTTCATCTTCCGGGTGCTTCTCCGTGTCAGAATTCCTTCCAGTACTTCCATAACTCCTCCGTTTAATCGACCACCACCGGTTTTCCGGTCACTGCTTCAAAATGGTATTTAACGATGCCGAGATCCGTTTCAAGATACGTTCCGAATCCCTTTGTGCGAAGATGCACTTCACCGTTCTCATACCGGAACTGAAACTTCTGCTGGTTTACTGCCGTCGGGGCCAGCAGTGCAGCCTGCACACCTTCCGTAAACCAGGCCGGCGCGTTATCTGCGATCACAACATCCGATACGGTCTTCCCTTTATGCGGAGTTCCCTGTGTTTCGCCGTACCCAAGCGCAATCACCATGCACAGCGACTCACCGTCCTTCAGAAGTTCCTTTACCTTACGTTTGTTGAAGGTGAGCGCAGTCCAGCAGGTATTCAGGCCCAGCTGCTGGGCAAACAGAACCAGTTTCTCCCCGTAATATCCGCAGCGAAGATTGAAATCGTTATTCTTCGTTCCCGCAAGAACAATGTAATTGTTCACATTGCGGAACGTTCCGTAATGCGCAAGCCGGGAGTCAAATCCATTCGGATCATCGTACCGGATAAAGATATGGAGATCTCCTTCTTCACTGCACTCTGCCGCATATGCATCAAGGGTTTCCCGGATATTCTGCGGAATCGGGTCCGGCTTGTAAGAGCGTACGGAATGCCGTGATTCGATCGCTTCCTGAATGGTCATGTGTTTTATCCTCCGATCACTGGGCAAGTCTTCCGTTTCATTATAGTTTATGCAGCGACGGTATGCGGTCCATCCATCAAAAACGGCCGGACTTATGATCCGGCCATCCTGTTCGATCCGCTTTGTTTTATTCTTCTCCGTCACCAAGCACGTGCCAGAAGTAATCGGTTCTCAATACGCTTTTGCAGTAATTCAGGCGGTTCTTTACAATCTGCCGGATACTGT
>CAJOLG010000078.1 GCA_905235315.1 uncultured Solobacterium sp.
CAATCTGACCGTCACGGTCCGTGACCCCGATTTCGATGACTGTGCGGAGATCACCGCCGCGAAGAATACCAAGGCGACCGGAATCGAGCAGGTTCTTTCGTACTACGGGGCTTCCGTGGAAGACTCCGTCGGAATCGGCGACAGTGAGAATGATATCCCGATGATCACCTGCTGCGGCGTCGGCATCGCAATGGGAAATGCGATGGAGGCGGTCAAGCAGAAGGCGGACTGGATCACGACCCCGATCCTGGAGGACGGGATCCGCAACGCATTTCTGAAGCTCGGCATCATTGAATGATTTATGACAGGGCGGGGAACTCCCGCCTTTCTTATGCGCGGGCGATAAAAAAACGCGGCCGGGCCGCGTTCGATTCATGCAATTCTTACACTCGTCATTCTGTTACCAGAGCCAGATGTAGCCGTACAGCGCCTGGCGGGAACGGGAATAATAGGCCGGGAACCATCCTTCGTGGTATCCCCCGCAGTAGCCTCCTTCTTTGATATAGACCATCGAACCGTCTTCACTGATGGCTGTGACGACGCCGACATGACTGGACCAGCAGACAATACTGTTGACTGCGGGAACAGAGGATACGGTATAGCCCATCCGGGCTGCGCTGTTCATCCAGCCGCCTGCGACACCGAAGTCGGGCAGGGCAATGCCGGTTGTTTCATATACGATCTGCCATGCGGACCATGTGCAGTTTCGGTAACCTCCGAAGTAGGGGTTATAGGCGGGAACTTCCTGCCAGGCGGACTCCTCCGTCCATTCCTCTGCGGGAACTTCCTCCCAGCCTTCCGCGTTTACCGCGGCAGGGCATGTCATAAAAATGACGGCTGTAAGAATTGCGCTCATCGTTTTCCTCAGACTGGAAAATTTCATGGTGATCCTCCTTTCGTCTGCCGTTTTTCTGGCACCTCGGGCAGTTTAACGTCCCAAAACCGCCCCGTCAACAAAGAGAAAAAAGTCACAAAATCAAGCGGTTACATTCGAAAACGCTTACATAACATGCAAGCATGAATACACGCAAAGTGTCTGTTTATCATGGTGTGATTGGGGGTCATATCAGGAAAACATGCGCGCATGTATACGCATTTGAACGAAGTGCCTCCCCGGGATAAACAATGCGCGTCTGTGACACAAAGACCATTATCAGGTGATACAATTCAGGTATTGCAGTAAAGAGAGGTGATCAGTTATGCCGATTAAAATCCCTGCCGGTCTTCCGGCAAGACAGGTGCTGGAGTCCGAAAATATCTTTGTTATGGACAATGAGCGCGCGACGGCACAGGACATCCGTCCGCTTCATATTCTGATTCTGAATCTGATGCCTACGAAGGTCGTCACCGAGACCCAGCTTGCCCGCCTGCTCGGGAATACCCCGATCCAGGTGGAGATGGAGCTTCTGAGGGTCGAGTCACATACGCCGAAAAACACCGCCCCGGAGCACATGATCACGTACTATCAGACCTTTGATGAAGTAAAGGACCGGTTTTATGACGGAATGGTCATCACCGGAGCCCCGGTCGAACAGATGCCCTTTGAGGAAGTGGAGTACTGGGAGGAACTCTGTGAGATCATGGAATGGACCAAAACCCATGTGTACAGCACCCTGCATATCTGCTGGGGAGCCCAGGCGGCGCTCTACTATCATTACGGAATAAACAAGGTTCCCCTGAAGGAAAAGATGTTCGGGGTTTTCCCGCATACGATCACCCATAAGAGCTCGATCCTTTTCCGCGGCTTCGATGACGTGTTTCTTGTGCCGCATTCCCGCCATACCACCGTGCTCCGCAACGATATCGCAGCGGTGGACGAGCTCAAGATCCTTGCGGAGAGTGAGCAGGCCGGGGTTTATGCGGTATCCACCAACGGAGGGACCCAGATCTATATCACCGGACATTCCGAGTACGATACCGAAACGCTGGAGAAGGAATACCTGCGCGACAAGAAGGCCGGCCTCCCGATTAAAATGCCGGTGAACTACTATCCGGATGACGATGACACAAAGCGCCCGCTCAATACCTGGCGGAGCAGCGCCCACCTGCTCTATTCCAACTGGCTGAACTATTTTGTATATCAGTCAACGCCGTATGATCTCTCTGCGATTTCCGAAATCCGAAGCAGGAAATAAGCCCGCCGGGCAAATCGGTTTCCTTTCGGACAGAGGGAATATATAATTCACATCATCCAGAGAAGGAAAAACAAGGGAGGGCCTATTGTATGAAAAAAACAGCTGCCGCAGCAGTACTGTCCGCCGCACTGATTCTTACCGGCTGCGGTAAATCTTCTTCCGGGGAAGATCATCTCACCCGGATTCAGAAAGCGGGAAAGATCACCGTCGGTCTGGAAGGAGACTGGCAGCCGTTCTCGTTCCATGATGAGAACGAGAACCTTGTCGGATTCGATGTGGAAGTGGCACAGAACATCGCTGCGATCCTCGGGGTTGAGGCGGAAATCGTCGAAGCGCCGTGGGACGGCCTGTTCGCCGGAATGACCGCAGGAACCTATGATATCGTTGTCAACGGAGTTGACGTAACGGAAGAACGCAGTAAGACCTATGACTTCAGCGATCCGTATGCGTATGATCACACCGTGCTTGTCCGGAAAACCGGCAATGCGGAGATTCAGACATTTGAAGATCTTTCCGGCAAAACCACCGCGAATTCGATCGGCTCCACCTACATGGAGATCGGCGAATCCTACGGGGCGGATGTAAAGGGAGTTGATACCCTTGCGGAGACCATGTCCATGGTCATCAACGATCAGGTTGACGCAACGATCAATGCGGCGACCTCCGTCCAGGATTACCTGGTTACCACCGGAGAGACCCGGATCGAAGTCGCAGCCCGGCTGGATGAGGCGACCGCGTATGCGATTCCGCTCGTCAAGGGAAGCGACAACGAAAGCCTGCGGGCAGCGATCAACGATGCGCTGAAGCAGATGCGGGAGAACGGAAAACTTTCCGAGCTCTCGGTGAAGTACTTCGGCGAAGATCTGACAGCCAACTGAACCGAACAGGTTACTTACAGGAGACCGGATGCGTACAGTCTCCTGTTTTTTTGTTACAATGACACATATGACAGAATTGCGGATGATCGTCTCCGATCTTGACGGCACGCTTCTTCTCAACGGCGCCCAGTCGCTTTCAGAAGGTACGTGTGATCTGATCGAGGCGCTGTTAAACAAAGGAATCCGGTTTGCGGCGGCGTCGGGCCGTCAGGCGGACAACCTGTACCGGCTGTTTGCGCCGGTCAAAGACCGGATTGATTATGTGTGCCAGAACGGAGCGTCTGCGGTTGCGGACGGAACGTGCATTGCGTATTACCCGATGGAAGAACAGGCTGCCCGGGAGGTTGCGGATGAGATCCGCCAAAGACCCGGGTGTGAGGTGTTTGTGTCAGACTTTGCCTGCAGTTATACCGAACAGGGACACACGTCCTTTACCCGGCTGGTGAAGGATGTGATTAAGATTGACACCGTGGAAACCGATGACATTCTCGCTGTGACGAAAGGGTGCGCAAAGATCTCCCTCTACGAGGAAGCGGGAATTTCAGATATCGAATCCTGGCAGAGGCGCTGGGGCAGCCGGCTGACGGTTGTGACCGGCGGCCCGCAGTGGCTTGATTTCATGCCGAAGGGCGTAAACAAGCAGAAGGCACTGCGCCGGCTTCTGGAACTGCGCGGGATTCAGCCGGAGGAAGTGATGGTCTTCGGCGATAACCTGAATGATACGGAGATGCTGGAATATGCAGGGGTAGGCGCTGCGGTGGCGACTGCCGTGCCGGAAATCCTTGCCTGCGCAGATACTGTCGTTCCGCGGGTGGAAGATGCCCTGCGGGACGTGCTTGCCGGCAGGAATCATACCGAAGACTGGAAGAGGTGAACCATGGCAGTAACGATCTATTATGTGCGCCACGGGCAGACGATGTTCAATCTGCACCGCCGGCTTCAGGGAATGTGTGACAGCCCGCTTACCGAAAAGGGCATTTCGGATGCCCGCCGGGCAGAGCGTGCCCTGCGGGAAATCCCGTTTGACCGGGCGTGGTGCTCGAGCAGCGAGCGCTGTATCGATACCGCCGCAATCGTTCTGGAGCGCCACAATGTCAAAGCGATGCCGCTAAAGCAGCTGAAAGAGGTTGACTTCGGGGAACTGGACGGAAACCTGATTGAAGACATTCAGGAGGAATATGACCGCCGCAAGATCGATGACTCGTTCGGTGATATCGGCGGCGATACCGCCGAAAGCATTTATCAGCGGATCACCGGGGTATTCGATCGGATCGCGGATTCCTCGATGGAAGGAGACAATGTGCTGGTCGTTTCCCACGGCTCCTTCGGAATGCATACCCTGAAGTTTCTGTTCGGCCTCGATGTATGGGAATTCTCCCGGATCCGGCATGCGATCGATCCGAATCAGTATATGTTCCCCAACTGCGGAATCATGAAGTTCCGCCGCAGCGGGGATGCCTGGGAGCTGCTGGAACTGCCGTGTGAGCCGGAGTCCTTCACCGACCGGAAGGAAACCCTCCGTGATTATCCGCGCATGGGCTGAAAACCGATTGACGGCAGAGAAGGGAGTGTGCTAAATTAATTAGGCATTTGAGGAGTTTTTTCATTATGGCAAAGGACGGTAAAGTTATCCTGGCGTGCTCCGAATGCCTGTCGCGGAACTATACAACCAACCGCAGAAAAAACAGTACTGAGCGACTGGAGCTGAAAAAATACTGCCCGAAATGCGGCAGAAAGACGCTTCATAAGGAAACAAAGTAGCAGGAGAAATCGTATGGACAAGACATTTAGCTGGAGCGGAATAAAAAAAGAAGCAAAGCGTGTTCGCTGGCCGAGCCGCAAGGACGTAACGGAAGACACGATTGAAGTGCTTGGGTTTACGGCGTTTTTCGCAGTATTCTTCGTGTTCTGTGACTTTATCGTAGCCGCAATTCTGCGCGTAATCGGAATCGGAGCGTAAACGGATATGAGCGACAACGAAAACAAGACGGTCAATCCTGTGATTGATGATGAACATGAAAAGCGCTGGTATGTGGTCAACACCTACTCCGGCCATGAGAACCGCGTAAAAGAGAATCTTGAAAAACGTGTGGAGTCCATGGGCATCCAGGATTCCCTGTTCCGGATCCTCGTTGCGGAAGAACCGGTCATTGATGTCAAAAACAACAAGCAGGTCGAAAAGATGCAGAACATGTTTCCGGGCTATGTGTTTGTCGAGATGATCATGACGGATGACGCATGGTATGTTGTCCGCAACACCCCGGGTGTTACCGGATTTATCGGATCTTCCGGCGGCGGCGCCAAGCCGTTCCCGGTTTCCCCGGTTGAGATGGAATCCATTCTCCGCCGGATCGGCCAGAGCGAGAAGAAAGTGGTTGTCGACTTCGCAGTCGGCGACACCGTGCGCATTCTGTCCGGACCGTTCTCCGGCATGGAAGGCCGGGTCAATGCGATGAACGACCAGACCCAGACCGCCAGTATTCTGACGATGCTGTTCGGACGTGAGACACCGACCGACATTCCCTACAATGATCTGCAGAAGGTCACCGACTGAATCAATTCCAAAGCGAAGGACGCGGAAGCGTCCTTTTTTCTGTTTCGCGCAATGCATCAGCGCAGACAGTCTGCGGTGTTTATGGCATGATGGATAACAGGAGTAGGTATGCAATCATGACAAAAAAGAAACTGACGCTTCTGCATTCCAATGACATGCATGGAGATTTTCTGCCGTCGGAAGAGAACGGCGTAAAAAAGGGCGGCCTCGCCTATCTTGCCGGGTATATCCGGAATGCGAGAAAGACCGATGAAAACGTGGTGTATGCGATCGCGGGCGATATGTTCCGCGGGTCGGTGATCGACTCGGAATATCTCGGGCTTTCCACGATCGATCTCATCAATCTGCTTGAGCCGGACGTTGCCTCGCTCGGCAACCACGAAGTGGACTACGGGGTGGCGCATCTTCTGTTTCTGGAGAAATGTGCGCGGTTTCCGCTGATCACCGCAAATCTTTATGTGACCCTGAACAACACCCGCCTCTTTCAGCCGTATCTGAATGTTGAGATTGACGGGATGCGCATCCTGTTTATCGGAATTCTCACGGAGGAAGTCATCGCTTCCACAAAATCGGAGAAGGTCATCGGAAGTTTTATCGATGTGGATGAAGCCGCAAAGGAAATCGGTGTCATCTGCGACAACTACCGCACCAGTAAAACCGCCATGACCGTACTGCTTACCCATATCGGCATCGAAGAAGACCGGAAGCTCGCCGAGCGCCTGAATCCGGACTGGGGCGTGGATCTCATTATCGGCGGCCATTCCCATACCGCAATGGATGCGCCGGAAGTCGTCAACGGCATCCCGATCGTGCAGGCAGCCTGGGGGACGGGACAGATCGGCCGCTTCGATATTGTCTACGATACCTGGAAGAAGCGCATCACGGAGATGAACTGGAGCTGTGTGCCGATCAATGCGGAAACCTGCCAGCCGGATCCGGTCACGGAAGAACTGCTGGAGATGTACCGCACGAAGACCGACGTCAAATACCGCCGCCTTGTTTCCCGGCTTGCCCGGAAGCTGACGCATCCGGCGCGGACGCAGGAAACGGAGCTCGGCAACCTGTATGCGGATATCCTGCAGGATGAAAGCAGTTTTGATCTTATGATCATGGGCTCCGGATCGATCCGGAAAACAGAATTCGGTCCGCTGGTCGAATACCAGGATATGGTTGAGAACACGCCGTATGACGACCAGCTGTGGATGCTGGAGGTAACGGGAGACCAGCTGCGCCGGATGGTAACGTATGTAATGCGGGATGAGGCATGGGAAGGGCATACCGAGTTCTACCAGTTCTCGCAGGGCATGCGCATCGTATGGCGCAAATCAACGCATACGCTGGAAGAGTTCCGCTTTCACGGCGAAGACATTACCGCGGATCAGCGGATCACGATTGCCCTGCAGAACTATCATTACAACAGCTTTGAAGAATTCTTCAATGTACCGCTGGACGAAGTGACCGCCAACCGGAAGCCGCGGGTCGTTGCGACTTCGGTAAACAACATCATCGAAGAGTATCTGGCTACCCATCCCGGTCTCGATGCGCATGTGGAGGGCCGGATCGTCATTCTTGACTGAATAGCCGGTCAGGACGGTTTTTCCGTCCGAAACGCGCTATAATAAGACAAACAATGTTTGGGGGAAATCCAAATGCAAAGTAAAATCAAATGGTCTAACATTGCGTCCGCTGTGGTATATATCGCATCCGGTATCGCACTTCTTCTGTATCCGGGCCAGATCAGCACAATGCTGTGCGATCTGTTCGGAATTGCGCTGATCATCTACGGCATTATCAATGTTGTGATCTACTTCCTGATCGACTTCAAAGAATCCCTGTTCCGGAATGATTTTTCTTCCGGCATTACCCTGATCCTGTTTGGAGTGATGGTCATCTACCATAAGGCGCTGTTTCAGGAAATGATTCCGTTCCTGCTGGGAATCGCAGTGGTCACCAGCGGGTTCTCCAAGCTGCAGGACGGCGTTGACGCCCGCCGGATCGGGTTTGCGAACGGCTGGCAGTTTGTCATTATGTCGCTGATTTCCATTATCTGCGGCTTTGTGATCATGCTGGGAGTGATTAAAGATGAAGCGCTGATGCTGCAGGTATCCGGAGCCGCGCTTCTTTACAGCGGGCTGACGGATCTTTA
>CAJOLG010000079.1 GCA_905235315.1 uncultured Solobacterium sp.
AAAAAACAAATGATCTGATCACCGGGAACGTACCGAACGGAGATTGGGCAGAAAGGAAAAAATGATGGAACACTATACGAATCTGGAAGATGCACTGCAGGATACCTCCCTTGTCATCCTGACCGACCGCATCACCACATTGACAGAACTTGTCCGTGCTTATGCAAGGTTTAAGGTCCTTCCGAAATCACAGCAGCGGCTTTCGAACTATTACTCCGTGAGATTCCTTGGGCATAACGTTCCGGAAATGTATGACCTGATAAAAGACCGGCTGATTGAGGAGAGCGATATCCTGAAAGATCTGCCGCAGCCGGACAACGCATACATCATTTCAGAACCAGACCTTTACTACAAGGAGGAAAGCTTCAACCGCGGAGATACCAATGTGTGTCTGATTCTCGGTCATTCGGGAAGCGGGAAATCCGTGATGTCAAGAAGACTGGAAGGGGACGAAATCGATCATATCGAGCTTGACGACCTGCTTCTCGTCAAGGACCATTTTACGATGGAGGAGCTGGCGAATTGCTCGGATCTGTTCGCTGCCTTCTTTCACGGGGAAGGCGCAAAGTATTATATCGGCCTCGACGAGAGGAACAGCCTTTCCAGGGAAGAATACGAGGATCAGCTGTTTGTCGACTTCGTACGATTCGCCCTGGATTATGCAGGTCAGCACACGGAAAAGAAATACCTGCTGGACGGCATCTGGATTTATCTCTATTTTGAGGATCCTTCCGTATTCGAGGATTATGCGGTGTTTATCAAGGGAACCTCGTTCCTCAAATCAAAAATCCGTGCGGCGAAACGGGAGCTGCAGAGAGATCCGGAAACCCTTCAGGACAGAAAGAATATGTTCGGAAGAGAAACCAGACACTATCTGCTCGATGAAACGAAAATCGACCGGTACCGCAGCTATTTTGGCGATAAACCCGAAACGGTATTCCGCGAGGAAACGCCCGCATCCGCAGAAGCTGCGGCGGCTGTCATAAACGAACTGAACCGCATTGATGCCTGTTTCGCAGACAATGACCCGGACGGAATCATTGCGATCAAAGAAAGCGCCGAGACAAACGACGCACTGTCCGCCTGGGATAGACTCAGGATCGTCACCGAATGCCGGGAGGCACTGCTCGACCTCAGACGGCAGGCATTCCTGCAGGCCTGAGTGAGCCTGGGGCGAAAAGAACAACCGGGATACAGCGATCCGGGACCGGGGTTTGAAGTTACTGTCTCATTCACATAAAAACAGAGGCCTGATACAGATCCAGGCCTCTGTTTCATGAAATGGGATGCACAATGATCAGCTGTATCTTCTCAGCATCGCAAAGGCGAGCGCTGCCAGCAGGCAGGACATCCCGGTCGCCGCAGCCCACATGCCGGTATGAACGGAATCACTGGTATCCGGTATGGGTATGATGATCTTTTTATCGACCATCCGCAAGACTTTTACTCTGCCGTCCGATCCGGTCGAGAAGGTGATGTCGCCGGTCCTCTCATAGCCTGCCGGAGCTTTCACTTCCGTCAGGACATAGGTCTGATCCGGCTTCAGGCCTTCAACTTCATGGACGGATCCGTCGGTTGTCCACTGATCGATGATCCGGCCGCTGCTGTCTTTGACAGCCAGCACGGCACCGATCACCGCGTTGTCACGGTCATCCACTTTTAAGACTTTGATGTCGATATAGGTATTGGTGAAGTTCAGAGCGGAAATATCCGCGCCTGTGACCTTGGCTGTAAGATGTCCTTCCCCGTCATCCGTGACGGTCACCGTGATCTTATACACGGTGCTGTCGAAGATAATATCGTCTTCGCCTGTGGCCTCTTCCTTCACTTCATACGTGTAGGTGCCGGCTTCATCGTAGATGATATCGCGGAAGACGATCCTGCCTCGTCCGTCGTTGGTCACCGTTTCCTTCGTGCCGTCGGATCCGGTCAGTGTGAAACGGAATTCGGCATCCTGCAGTTCCTTTCCGCTCAGGGTCTTCAGTCCTTCAAAGTGCACACGGGCCGGTTCATACATCTCGGTATTGGTAAAGCGGGTGCTGTAATCTCCGACCTCAGGTGCAGGGAAGACAACACTTCCGTCTGTTGGCTCGGTGACCGCATAGCCTGCACAGCTCTCTTCTTCGAGACGGTATGTGATGGGCTTCCCGTTGACGTCAAACCGGGGAAGCTCGGTAAAGAGATCCTTGATGATCCAGAGAGTGGACTCAATTACAGGAACGGTAACCGTGCGTGTTTTGTATACGGCGGTTTCATTGCCGATATACAGATTGAAGGTCAGTGTTTTTTCAAAGGGAACCCGGCCTTCCCAGAGCTTCTCCACAGAAATATTGAAGACGGGTACCTCATTCTTCAGGGTATAGCGGCCCTCGCCGGAACTCTCGTCCCACTCCATTTCCACAACAGGATATTCCTGCGGATCGGTGCTGTATGCCTGCGGCTTACTGACGGTGCCTTCATCCGCATCGACAGAGAAGATCCACCAGCGGTTCTCCAGCAGCTGGAGACCATTGGGTTTCGAAGGAACGGCCGATTCGATGACCGCATAATCACCGGTGGCCAGTGTTTCAAACTTCACCGTGCCGTCCGCCGGGCTGACCTTGGTCTGTTTCGGCTCTGTTCCCCAGCAGGAGTCTGCGCTGCCGGGCATTCCGTGGTGTTCGTGTTCCGGATCGGTGCTGGTGCACTGATATAACTCAAAGGTTGCGCCGCCAAGACCCTGCTTCACGATCTGGCCCTCCGCATCGGTCGTCTCATAGTACTTGAAGAATTCAAAATCCTGAAACGAGCGCAGTTCGATCTTGGTGCGGGTACTGATGTTGAAGGAGGTACTCGGATTTGGCGAACTGTTGGGCTGGATCGTGGAGGTAAACGCCGGACGGTTGTAGGCGTAAGGGGTGGGCGGAACTTTAGCCGGTGCCCGCATGTTCAAAATCACACCGACAGAATCCGCACCGTCAAAGATAAATGGTTCCGTATGCGCTGCGTCTTTCCACCGGAGGTCAATGGCCACCGCCGTGATTTTGGAGGGATCTTCCGGCATGGTAACGCTCCAGATATCCGGATCCTTAACCAGGGAGTGAACCCAGTCTGTGCTGCCTGCCGACTGTCCGTCGTTATAGCTTACATTTTCGGTTGTGTAGTAAACCACCGGAGAAATACCTTTATCGACTGCCTGGCTTACGTCCACATCCAGCAGGACGCCTTTCCAGCCTTCATCCTCATCGGTGGCTCCGCCGGTATTTGCGGCATCCTCCATCACATCGTAAAGAACAACATTCGATGTTTTGCCTTCATCTGCGCTCTCCATAATGATCTGGTAGCTGTAGAGGCCGCTGGGATCCGTCTTATCCGAGGTGACCCACAGGCCGCCGTTTCCTTTAACGAATTTGTACAGGCCGTCCTGCAGTGTTTCGATGGCAGTCGGATGAACCGGCGTGGAATAGTACATCGCACTTTTATCCTGTTCAATTCCGTCGCCGTCGAGATCTCTCATGACGTATTCGCCGTCGCTGCCCTTCGGGTATTTCGCAGGATCTACGCCATAGCCGCGCATATCGCTGTACGCGACTGTGCCGTCGATGGCGCGCTTGTCGCCGCGCTGATACATGCAGACGTTGCGCACCTCGTCCTCTTCCACATCAAAATAGGAGACTTTGGTCCAGAAGCGAACGGTAAAGCCGGTATAGGAATAGCCGGATATGAAGATGTTGTCGTATTGATCACGGTCCGATTTGATATGAAACGTGACCAGATCCTGACCGGTGCCCTTGAAATTGGGCGTAACCGTATAATCAACCAAGCTCGCCGGCATCGTGGGGTTGATGATAACCGCTCCGGCACCGGAAGTGCCGCTCACCTCGATGGGTTTTGTCGTATCCAGATGATATCCCGGCGGCAGTAAATCGTAGACTGTCCCCGAATCCGCTGAGAATCCCATCTCATTCAGCACGTCCCGCGGAATCGCGCTTGTATTCATATACTCACACGGGGCGATCGCCCAGTGATGGCTGAACGAGTGGGTCTCCTGATGATCTTCGGTATCGTCTTCAAGGAGCGACTTTACAATGTAGCAGTTCTGGGTATACTTTCGCGGTGTGTTTCCTGCGGAACGATAGGCACGGACATATCCTTCCGGAACCCCGTCCATCTCTCCGGCATACTTTGCAATCCCGGTTGCCTCTACCCAGGGATATTCTCCCTTCGGCATTGTCGCAGGCGTTTCAGGATTTCCCAGCGTATAGGTGCCGTCCTTTGATGTGCTTAAATACAGGTCGTTGGTGGCGTGATTGATAATATGCAGGTCTGTGGCGCCCTTATAGTCGAGCAGGTCCCGGGCAACCGGGCTGCTTCCGTTGATGACGTACCAGACGTTCATATTCATGGAAAGATGCGAGGTCATGCCCTTCGGCGTTTTGAGCCGGATGCCGTAATATCCTCTGCCTGCCAGACCGTTTGCGCCACCGGGATCAGGCTCATACCTGGCGTGACCGGTGGAGTCAAGGGTAAAGGTGTCGTAGTCCACCCACTGACCGCTGCTGTTCTTTACCTGCACGGTGAACTCACCGGCCTGGGGTAGGTGCTCCCCGGTTTCGGAATCAATATCGTACGCTGTGACATCAAAATATACCGAGCCTTTAAGGGTATACCAGATCTGGTAATCTCTGGCGCCGAGTTTGATGTACTCGTGCCACTTTTCACCGGTGCCGTCGTCATAATAGCCGCGCATGAAGAGGTCGTCGTCATACCAGTCGGCAAAGTAATAGTAACCTCCATGATCCTGGAGCCATTCCCCGTCGACATTGAAGTTCGTCGTTACACTGAAGATATGAAACAGCCCGTACTTCAGTCTGGTATAGCCGGCAAAGTATGCAGGATAGGCATTTTCTCCGGTCCGCTTATCTGCGTAATACGGTCCGGGGCCGACCGGCGGAATGTGTTCCGGTTCCCATAACCCTGTGGCGTCATCCTTCTCGTCATCGGTATCGTACAAGTCATTGTCTCCGCGCACATCGGTCGGATGCTGGTCATCGGAAACCTCGAGAGATCCGGTGGCGTCATCATTGTGATAAAGCTTTTCCTCGATGATATAGCCGTTCTCATCTCTTCCGGCATATTGGACGATGAGGTAATAGCACTGCTCGCCCTGAACTGCATAATTTCCGTTTTCGCTTTTCCGAAGCAGATCATATTCCTGAGTCCATGCGGCGACGCCGCCTTCTTCCGTAAACGAAACAGGCGTTCCTGACGGTGTGGAAAGGGCCGCGGCCGGGCGGGTGTAGGTATGAACTTCATCGGCACCGCTGCCGTACACGGTATCGGTCTCATCCGGCTGCAGGATCGCAAAGACCTTGCCTTTCTCGCCCTCTTCCGTACGGGGCTTGTCGGTAAAGGTCAGCGGCTTGACAGGCTGGTTGCCGTCGATCTGATACCGCAGGATATAGACCATGTAGTGATAGTTGGAAAAATCAAACGTATACCCTGACAGCGCAGGAGGAACCGCGCGAAGCGGATATCCGTCATCTTTTGTGAATTTGGTAAATTCGGCACCGGTATCGAGACGGTAATAGATCGGATCAGAATACTGCACACCGTCATCCGTGGCGGGCTGATAGGGATAATGGCCTTCGCCCATTGCATTCAGTTCGGTGAGGGTGCAGTCCCTGAACATTCTGGGGTCCAGTCTGTACTGAACCTTGATATCGATATTGTAGGATCCGGGGAGTTCCTTCCAGTTATAGAACACAAGCTCGTCGGTTTCCGGATCGATGGCATATTTGAAAAAGTAATACGGGTCATAGTCCTCTCCGGTGCCTACGGAAATCGCAGAAGGATATATAGGACTGCTGTCCCTGTCCGTGCACAGCGCACGCGGAATACGGACCGTGAGGCCGGATGTCGGATTCAGCGGATCATCGCAGGCTTCATAGCTCTTCTGGGTGCTGACTGCGACATGATAGGTGAGCTCCTGGGTGCTTTTATCTGTAGTGTGCACATCCTGGAGGACCTTTCCCTCGTCCGTGGAAACATCCCAGAACAGCCGAAGGTGATAGTCCCACTCGTCATTGTAGGTGTTGGTAAACGCAACCTCGATTGGTTTATCAGGATCATAACTGAACTCCGCCACATTCTGCGGCATCAGATAACGGCCGAGACCTTCAATTGACTCCGTCACACGGTAGGTATACAGGTTTCCTTCTTCATCCGCTACAGGAAAATTGAAGGAGTCCGTCCAGATATCCGGATCCTGGTGCGGATCCTGGTAAAAGGAGGTAATCGCAAAGGGAACATCGTCGACATAGGGATACCAGTTTTCCCCGTCGGTGCTGCGCTCCGCCGTCAGATAAATTACGAGCGGCCGGCTGCTTCTGTCTTCCGGTTCATCACCCTCCCAATTAATCGTGACATCCATTTCCATGACTTCAGGGAGAGCATCCCGGTCGCCCCGTAACGCAGGTGCGTTTGCCTTTGCGGGTTCCGGATCCGCCGAAACGGCAGGGTCTGCCGGCTCGATAGGCTCTGAATCTTCCGCAATGGCAGGATCTTCCGGTTCCCCGTCTGCCGGTTCTGCCGGATCCTCAGGATCCTCCGACGGATCGGAAACAGGTTCTGTTTTTTCTTCGGAAGCACCGTTATCAGGAACACGGATCTCGGTCTGCGGCTCTTCGGTTCCATCCTCTGCGTAAACTGCGGAGAGCGGCAGAAAGCCTGCGATCATCATCATGACGGTCAGAACACTGATTCCAAAGCGGTTCTGTCTGCGTTTTCCTGATTTCATAGCGGCACTCTTCCTTTCTTTTTGTGAGATATCAGTTCTCTAGTAAAACAGCATCCCGGGCATGCCATGCATCATGCCATGCATTAAGAAATTTATATGCCTAATATTATATAACTTCAATGTGAATATTATACTCATAATTTAAAACAGGTCCGGCGTATTCCGGAGGAAGGCAGAAAAAAACGGGAGCTCCCGTTTTTCTTCTGCCGCCGGCACCTGGATTGTCAGCGGTTTGCGACAACCGCTGCGCCGGCCGCATCGATCGCCGGATAGTCCTCTTCCGGCGCGGTGATCGTACTGCGGCATAACGGCAGGGCACAGAAACTCATGATTTCTCCTGCCTTTGCCTCATCCACAGAACGGGCAAACACAAGATGATACCAGCCGTCGCTGTTCTCAACGATCATGGACGTTACGGTATCCGAACCGGCATAGGGCCTGTAGCGCTGAACCGACTTTACGGCCGCATTGTCGATCCGAATCAGAGAAGGGGTGTCATTCTCCGTAAATGCTTCATAATCAAATGCCTCATTATAACTGCCGCCGGCTTCTTCGTTTCCCTCAAACAGAGCCGAATGTTCTCTGAGAAAGGACAGCTGGGCATCGCTCAGGCAATAGGATTCGTTTCGCATTCCTTCGAGATACGCAATCAGAGAAACGGTGTCGGATACCGGGGACCCGTTCCGGTAAAAGACCGGATAGGACTTTTCGGTATCCGGATACCGGATGGTCCGGATCAGGGTTCCGTCAAACTGATTCGCCGCAAACGAGCCTTCCATCCGGATTTCGGTGCTGCCTTCCTGATAGAGAAAGGTTCCGGTTCCTTCCGCCATCCCGCGGTTCACGTCACCCTGGTAGCTTCCTTCCAGAACCCCGTCCGGGGTGTTCAGCCGGAACG
>CAJOLG010000080.1 GCA_905235315.1 uncultured Solobacterium sp.
CTGCACTGATCCGGCGAAACACCATAAACAAGGCATGTCTTAAAAATGGTGAATGATCGTTTCTGCAGAAATTCCAGCCTGTATCTTTCCGGGTTCGGATATTACATCGAAATGAAAGGCAGCCCGGCCTTTAAGAACATGCAATGTCTCAGGACGTGAACCTCTCCACCCAAACCTGGCGGTTCTGGATGGAGCTTCCACAGGCTTGTGTGCCTGCAGACTTCCGCCTGTTGGTGGTATAGCAGCCGCACAGATGCGTTGTGCTTGCACATTCGCATCCCATCGGTGTTAACACCAGTGAGGTCGTCACTCTCACACAGGCTTATGTCGGGGTAATTTATGCAAATACCGCAGCGCCTGCGCGCCACAGATCTGCGAGTACCCTTTGGGTTCCACTCCCCAGGTCAGGAACTTCTGCCATGACCTGGGGTTTTTCTTTTATCAGAGCGCGAAGAAAATAACGTGCTCCGATGTTATAGCTGGCATTGAGATCACAGTTGTAGATCTTGCCATTGTTGAATTTACATACATCATAAGGCGTTTCCTTACTCACCTCTTCACCGCGGCTGATACGCCCGCTGCCATCATAGGCAAGCCTTGATGTATTCCAGGCACACACGCGCGATATGCGAATGCCATACCGGTGGGCAAGAGATTCTGCCGTTTTCTGAATCGCCTGATGTTTCCAGTGGTGAAGCCGCTGTTTTCTGCTTCCGTGCTTCTTGCCGGCGGTGTCAAGATGTTCGAACACGATGACATCGCAGTCATTCGCAACCGCAAAATCCACGATCCGATGAGCGATCAGATGTCCGAGGTTCAGATTGCGGTTTTTGGCGACAGCCCAGAGCTTACCGGAATCATGAGAACCGTGGCCGTGTTGAAATCGTGATACAGCGTGCAGTGCATTGCGAACGGAGTCTTTTTCTCTGCCGCACGTAATGAACTTACGTGCCAGGACAGTTCCCCGTACATCAAGCACACTGCAGACTGCGTCAGTATTGACACCAAGATCCACAGCACAGACCTTGCGGTCTTCGATCGGTTTATCCGCAAACTCCACATTCTCAGTAAGTGTAAAGCGAAGTTCGTAATGACCGTAATGTTTTTCGATAACAGGCGCATTGACAGTCACATAACGGTCTCGTGTGCGTTTGAACAGATAATCGACATCCGTTTTCTTCAGACGAATATCCTGCCACACCCAATCGTTGTTGCGATATACCTTGATCTTCGCAGTATAAACTCCCGTTTGGACAAACATATTATCACGATAAAAACACGGTAATGCATGATAGTCTACACCAAGTTTTGGTTCCTTGCCCTCATGCGTCTGTTCCCAGTTATCGTGATTTGTTTTGTAAGATGAATAACACCCAATTGCGTCGGTTATCGCAGCTCTTCGGAAATAAGACGGCAGTTTGTAAAAACGCTCATCGAAGTCATATTGAGCATCCCGCCCTTTACAGGAGTGAACAAGACGTTCCACATACCGCTGCCTGGATTTAGCGCCCTTTATGACTTTAATCTCATCCCAGTTGTCTGCGATCGGTATAAAAAGATACTCTACAGCGGAACGATATATGTCGATTGTCTGTTTGACGGCTGAATAGCCATCTTTGAACGATACACCATAACTTGCAGTCAATTTCATGGCTGACAGCCTCCTTTTAATATTATTATTATATCATAGAACTAAATAGTTATATATCTAACAGGAGATTAATTATGCCGGATATTATGCGTAACAGACATAGTGTATACATACTGAATTACCATTTAGTTGTATGTACAAAATACAGACATCCCGTGTTAACGGGGCAGATCGAACAGAGACTTTTTGAGATCACCGAGCATCTCTTCAAAGACAATTGGGGATGCTCGATAACAGAACTGAATTGTGATAAGGACCATATACACATTCTGTTCAGTGCCCCGCCGCAGGTGACATTATCCGAACTTGTGAACAATTTCAAAACCGTAACCTCCAGACTCCTCAGAAAAGAATTTGCGGAAGAACTGTCATCTTATTACTGGAAAGATACATTCTGGAGCAGATCTTATTACATTGGAGCGGTCAGTGACACCACTGAAGAAATCGTCCAACAGTACATCGCTTCACAAAAGACAGAAGGTCACCATATAAAAAACCGCACTATCTCCACCCAAGCGTAAACGCTCTGGATGGAGTATGCGTGCGGATATTTAATCAATTGGCAATTGAAACAAAATGCCGATATATAACAAAATCCGGAATGTGGTATTCCGGATTCGCATTGTACATTCAGATGCTGTTGTCTCAGTGGCTTCCCGCTCTCCAGGAATGTCCGCAGTTGGAACATTTGCAGCGGCCGTTGATTACCGGTGTCGGATTGTCGCACATCGGGCAGCGGTCGTAGTCACCCGAAGCGAGGGATCCTCCGGATACATTCTCTGTGTTTTCAACGCTGAGTTCTTTCCTGTCATCAGGTTTTTTCCTCCTCTATATAATTATACGACTGGATCGGTTCGTATCCACCAACAAGCGGAAATAAAAATGACGCGTACCGATGTACACGTCATTTTACCGTCGAATGGATTACTCCTCGTCGAGTTTCGGTCCGGCTGCGACAAGCGCCTTGCCTGCCGGGTTGTTCTCGTACTTGTGGAAGTTCTTGATGAACCGTCCTGCGAGATCCTTTGCCTTGGCATCCCATTCGGACGCATCCGCATAGGTGTCGCGCGGATCGAGGATACCGGTGTCAACGCCCGGGAGCTCGGTCGGTACTTCGAAGTTGAAGTACGGGATTCTCTTGGTCGGAGCCTTGAGAACATCGCCGTTCAGGATCGCATCAATAATACCGCGGGTATCCTTGATGGAGATACGTTTGCCGGTTCCGTTCCAGCCGGTGTTGACGAGATATGCCTTCGCACCGCTCTTCTTCATCTTCTTGACGAGCTCTTCGCCGTACTTTGTCGGATGGAGTTCGAGGAACGCCTGTCCGAAGCATGCGCTGAAGGTCGGAGTCGGCTCTGTGATGCCGCGCTCTGTACCGGCAAGCTTTGCGGTGAAGCCGGAGAGGAAGTAGTACTGTGTCTGTTCCGGATCAAGAATGGAAACCGGAGGCAGAACACCGAATGCATCGGCAGAGAGGAAGATGACATTCTCAGCCTGCGGGCCGGAAGAAGTCGGACGAACCTTCTGAACGATCTTTTCGATGTGATCGATCGGATAGGAAACACGGGTGTTCTCGGTTACGCTCTTGTCTGCGAAATCGATCTTGCCGTTTGCATCAACGGTAACGTTCTCGAGAAGCGCATCCCGGCGGATCGCGTTATAGATATCCGGTTCGGAGTCCTTGTCGAGGTTGATAACCTTCGCATAGCAGCCGCCTTCCAGGTTGAAGACGCCGTTGTCATCCCAGCCGTGCTCGTCATCACCGATGAGCAGACGCTTCGGATCGGTGGACAGAGTTGTCTTGCCGGTGCCGGAGAGACCGAAGAAGATGGCAGTGTTGTTGCCTTCCATATCGGTGTTTGCGGAGCAGTGCATGGAAGCGATGCCCTTGAGCGGGAGGTAGTAGTTCATCATGGAGAACATGCCCTTCTTCATCTCACCGCCGTACCATGTGTTCAGGATGACCTGCTCACGGCTTGTGATGTTGAAGGCAACCGCAGTCTCGGAGTTGAGACCCATTTCCTTATAGTTGTCGACTTTTGCCAGGGAAGCGGTGTAAACGATGAAGTCCGGCTCAAACTCAGCAGCTTCTTCCGCTGTCGGCTTGATGAACATGTTTCTGACAAAGTGTGCCTGCCATGCGACTTCCATGATGAAGCGCACTGCCATACGGGTGTCTTTGTTTGCGCCGCAGAATGCGTCCACAACGAACAGACGCTTGTCGGAAAGCTCCTTGAGAGCGAGATCCTTCAGGACTGCCCAGTTTTCTTCGGAGAGCGGATGGTTGTCATTCGGATATTCCGGTGTGTTCCACCAGACGGTGTCCTTGGAGTTCTCATCCATGACAATGTACTTGTCCTTCGGAGAACGTCCGGTGTAGATGCCGGTCATAACATTGACGGCATCAAGCTCGGTCAGCTGTCCCTTTTCATAGCCGGTGAGTTCCGGTTTCATTTCTTCGTTGAACAGCACTTCGTAGGACGGATTGTACACGATTTCCTTCGTGCCGGTGATGCCATACTTTGTTAAATCTAACTGACTCATTCTCTAACCTCTTTTCTTTCCTGGCAACTTGTTAAAAAATTACCAATTTCACGTGATATTGTATAATTTTTTAAGAATATAGGAAATAGAAAATATGGAAAAAGTTTCTGAAAAAATAGCGAAATCTGAAATTTTGAAACATTTTGCAGAGAATGGGCCTGATGTGACTGTTTTCGATGTCACAGACTCCACCAATACGCGGGCCAGAGACCTGCTGAAAGACGGAAAACAGCCGCCCTTTGTTTTGGCGGCCGACCGGCAGACTGCCGGCCGCGGCCGTCACGGCAATTCCTTTTTCTCCCCTGAGCGCGGCCTGTATTACACCCTCGCAGTTGTGCCCCGGGATTATCAAACCGCCCTGGCAAAGACAACGATCGCCGCAGCGGTATCGCTCTATGAAGCGATTGAGAACGTTGCCGGAATCTCCTGCCGCATCAAATGGGTCAACGATCTGTATCTCAATGACCGCAAGGTTGCCGGCATTCTGTGTGAAGCGCCGCGCGCAGAAGACGGACGCCCGCTCGGCATTATCATCGGAATTGGAATCAATATTGCCCAGAAACAGTTTCCGCCCGAACTGGAAGGCAAAGCCGGTTCGCTCAACCGGCCGGATCTTGACCGGAATGCCCTGGCCGCACAGCTGACCAAACGTCTGCTGTACTGGTGTGATCACCTGGACGATCCCGCCCTGACGGCAGCGTATAAAGCGCACTCCCTCCTGCTGGGCAGAGAAGTTTCCTTTGTACAAAACGGAATCACGGTGACCGGAATCGCCGAAGATATCAACGAAGACGGCAATCTGCTTGTCCGAAGTGACCGGCTCTACGTTCTGAACTCCGGCGAAGTGTCCCTGGTTTCCTGGTGATCAAAAGGCAGACTATTCCCATTCATTCTTTCTCTCGTTCGGTTGAGCAGGAATACCGTGGATATAGTAGAATAGATTCGTATGGTACTAGGAGGATAACAGGTACCAGGAGGATAGCTATGGAAAACGAAGAAAAGATCCTTACGGAAGAAGAAATGAAATCCATTTTATCGGAAGCCGAGCTGGAGGAAACCACCGGCGGACATATCGTGATTCGCGGTGATAAATGGAAGGCATATAAGCTTTACTGCCCGAATTGCGGAAGCGCTCATCTGAGATTCAAATACAAAACCCGTGATGTCAACGGGCATCCGGGCGAAGGCAACTATGACATTTCACAGGAAGACCTGCTGAGAATGTATTTTGGAAGAGATGCCCGTTCCATCATTTGTCTGGACTGCAACGCAGAGTTTAAAACGAATCACGCAGTCTGGCGCGGCAGCGTGCCGTTTGATCCGAATGATTATTCGGACTGAAGCGCCCGGCACACGCATTGTCAGAATCCCGGGGTACCGGGAACTCATCTTACAACCCAGAGTTAAAAAAATGGCCAGCCGGCCATTTTTTCTGTTCCTTCCATAAAATAAGACCCTGCAGTTTCCCGCAGAGTCTTTATCCGTTTTCTGTAATTACGCGCCGAAGATCTTCAGCATGAAGCCGGCCGCAACCGCGGAGCCGATAACACCGGCAACATTCGGGCCCATGGCATGCATGAGCAGGTAGTTGTTCGGGTTGGCCTTCTGGCCTTCGATCTGGCTGACACGGGCTGCCATCGGAACAGCAGAGACGCCTGCCGAACCGATGAGCGGGTTGACCTTTCCGCCGGTGACCTTGTACATGATCTTGCCGAGCAGGAGGCCGCCTGCGGTGGAGAAGCTGAACGCAATCAGACCGAGAACGACGATTTCAATCGTACGCACGGTAAGGAAGGTTTCCGCAACTGCCTTGGCACCGACTGAGATACCGAGGAAGATGATGACCGTATTGGTCAGCGCATTCTGTGCCGTATCACTCAGACGGTCTGTAAGACCGGTTTCCTTCAGCAGGTTTCCGAACATCAGAAGACCGACAAGCGGTGCGGTATCCGGAATCAGAAGGACAACGAAGATCGTAACTGCGATCGGGAAGATGATCCGCTCCTTCTTGGATACGGTGCGGGTCTGCTTCATCACGGTCTTGCGCTCTTCCTCTGTGGTGAGGGCACGCATGATCGGCGGCTGAATCATCGGGATCAGCGCCATGTAGGAATACGCCGCAATCGCAATTGCCGGCAGGTATTCCATCGCAAGCTTGGATGCGGTGAGAATGGCAGTCGGGCCGTCCGCGCCGCCGATAACACCGATCGCCGCAGCGACTTTCGGATCAAATCCAAGCACAAGTGCCATCAGGAATGCGGTGAAGATACCGAACTGTGCGCCGGCACCCATCAGTAAGGAAGACGGGTTGGCAATCAGCGGTCCGAAGTCGGTCATCGCACCGGTACCCAGGAAGACCAGGGACGGATAGATACCGTATTCTACACCGAGTGAGAGATAGTGAATGAGACCTTCGGTAATTCCGGTGCGCGGCAGGTTTGCCAGGAGAACACCGAAGGCGATCGGAATCATAAGCAGCGGTTCGTACTTCTTGTGAATGCCAAGATACAGCAGGAAGCACGCAAACAGGATCATTATCAGATAGCGGGGATCTTCAATCAGGCCGGCAAACCCCGACTCCCGGAAGATCATGATCAGTATATCTATAATATTCATTCGTGATCTCCTGCTTACTGAATGGTCGCAATGACCTGATCAGTCTGAACAGCTGCGCCCTTCGCGACAGTAACGGAAGTGATCGTGCCCGCACGCGGCGCAACGATTTCGTTTTCCATCTTCATCGCTTCAAGAATAAAGAGGATATCGCCTTCCTTGACCGCCTGGCCGGAAGAAACTCTTACATCAAGAATGGTGCCGGGCATCGGTGACTTGACCGGATCGCCTGCGCCTGCCGGTGCGGCTGCCGGAGCCGGTGCAGCTGCCGGAGCAGCTTCCGGAGCGGGTGCGGCTGCCGGAGCAGGTGCGGCTGCGGGCGCTGCGGTTACAGCTTCCGCGGGGCCGGCATATACTGCGGTCGCGTTCCCCTTTTCTACTTCTACTTCATATTTCTTGCCGTTCAGTGTAACAACGTATTTCATGTCCTGTTCTCCCCCTTAATCCAGTGCCTTGATGGACTTGAAGACCAGCTGGTTCAGCGGAATCTTCGTCTCATCACTGATGATTGCCATAATGCAGGCGGCTGTCTTTTCATCCACATCGTACAGTGCGATCTCACCGCCGTAAACTGCATCCGGCGCAGCTGCTGCTGCGGCTGCCGGAGCCTCTTCAGCCGAGGATGCGGCGGATTCTTTCGGTGTTGTTTTTTCTTCCAGTGTTGTCGTGACCTTATTGATCATAACAATGATGAACCACAGAAGGCACAGCATCAGGAAGACGACCATGAATCCGGAGACCGCAACGATCAGTGCTCTTCCGATACTCATGTTTACTCAGCCTCCTGAATGGTATAGCTGACCTTGAGCGCCTTCTTTTCCTGACGCTCCTTGAGGAAGGCTTCTGCCTGCTGCGGGAACGCAACATAGCTCAGGACATCTTCTTCACTTTCTGCGAGATCCCCAAGAGCCTTTCTGGCTCCCGGGATTTCCGGTTCGATCGTGTCATCATATCTTCCCTCGATCGGTTTCTCATCGCCGAGCGCCTTCTTCATGAGCTCTTCGGAAATCGGTGCAGGAGGTGCGCCGTATTCGCCGCGGCAGTATGCCTTGACTTCTTTGGAAATGAGCTTGTAGCGCTCACCGGTAAGGACGTTGGTAACCGCCTGGGTACCGACCATCTGGCTCATCGGAGTGACCAGCGGAGGATAGCCCATGTCCTTGCGGACTTTCGGTGTTTCTTCAAGAACTGCATCGAGCTGATCAAGCTTATCGACTGCAGTGAGCTGGGAAATCAGGTTTGAAAGCATTCCGCCGGGAATCTGGTAGTTCAGCGCATCGATCTTGGTGGTGAGAACCGACGGGTTCAGACCGCCGTCTTTCAGGAAGCGCGCCTGAACCGGCTTGAAGTGATCGTTGATCTTCTGGCAGACCTTGAGATCAACCCCGGTGTCATAGCCCATTTCTTCCAGGGCATATACCAGAGATTCGGTGGACATGTGGGATGTTCCGCCGGAGAAGATGGAGATCGCGGTATCCACGCCGTCTGCACCGGCTTCGACCGCCTTGAGCAGGGTCATCGGAGCGAGACCGGTTGTGGTGTGGGAATGAACGTATACCGGGAGGTTTACCTCCTTCTTGAGTGCGCTCACGAGGTCATAGCAGGCCTGCGGGCTCATGATGCCGGCCATATCCTTGATGCAGAGGGAATGGCAGCCCATGGACTCCAGCTTCTTGCCGAGTTCCACATACTTTTCGAAGGTGTGAACCGGGCTGGTGGTATAGCAGATCGTGCCCTGCGCATGGCCGCCGGCCTTGATGCATTCATCAATTGCGGTCGCCATGTTCTGCGGGTCGTTCAGTGCGTCAAAGATTCGAATGATGTCGATTCCGTTTTCAACGGACTTGCGGACAAACGCACGGACCGTCTCATCGGAATAGTGTTTGTAGCCAAGGATGTTCTGGCCGCGCAGCAGCATCTGCAGCTTCGTGTTCTTCACCTTGGAACGGATGAAGCGCAGTCTGTCCCACGGATCCTCATCCAGATAGCGCAGACAGGAATCGAATGTCGCGCCGCCCCAGACTTCCATGGAATAATAGCCGGCCTGGTCCATCGTTTCGAGAATGTCCTCAAAGTCCGAACGCGGCATCCGTGTCGCAATCTGGGACTGGTTGGCATCGCGAAGTACTACTTCTGTAATGTTTACTTTCTTTTTCATATCAAACCTTTCCCTTTGAAAATACACAAATCCCACTAATCATAATTGATTTCCGGCGGTTTTGGAAAGAATTTGATGAAAATTTCACAATATTTTTCGTTTTTTGAACCGTTTCCGAATTTGTTTCAGAAAACTTTCGCCGAACAGGGAAATAAAAAGACCCGGCACTGCCGGATCTTCGGTTCAAATCATCGGTTTGCGGATCAGCGGAAATAGGAAATTCCGTAGGTATTTACGATCGCATCCACCTTCTGGCCTGCCTTGCACAGCGGGCATTCATGGCTGGGTTTGCTTTCATAGTCATCCAGGATGCCTTCTGTTGTGAAGACCGCGCTGATCGGATATCCGAAGCACTCCTCGGTCGATGCGAAGATCGCACAGACACCGGCGACTTCTCCGCCGTAATACTGAATTGCTTCAATGCCGCCCTGTACGGTGTAACCGGTCGTTACCGATGCCGCAAGGATGAGTACATGCTTGCCGCGGATCATCGGAATCGTGTTGTCACGGAACAGCAGCTGGCTTCCGGTGGTATGTTCCGGGGTTACGACATAGATGGTGTTATGGGTATTGATGTTGGAAAAACCAACCCGGGTCAGTTCGCTTGCCATGCATGCACCGACAACCTCGGTGCCGTCAAGGCACAGGATCGTGTCGATGATCGTGGAATGCTTGAACTTTGCGGCAAGCAGTCTTGCGGTTTCTCTTGCCTCGGAAAGACGATGTTTCGTAAAGGTCAGGTCAACGTAGTAATTGATATGACTGTGGCTGGTCGCAAAGTGTCCTTTCTGAACACGAAGTTTCAATGATCCGTTCGGATTCGGAAATTCCATCAGATTATCTGCCATAATGATCCTCCATTTTATTAATCATAGGTTCCTGACTATATTTTACACGTTTTCGGCGCCGGTTTCGCATGGATTATGCGGCAGTGTGTTGCAGAGCAGCACGAAGCCGCGGCGCGATCACAGCGACAACCGCAATTTTGAGCGCATCTCCCGGCAGAAAGAAGCACGCATGCCGCAAGGGATGCGGCCAGCGGCATCTTTGTCACAGCCATGAACCAAGCGGTTCCGATGACATAAAGCACTGCAGTTCCTCCCAGCATTCCGATCACCAGAGAACCGGTTCCGCGGTTTTTTTCTGCCGCAAATCCGGTCAGATATGCCAGCGGCAGATACCCGATCAGATAGCCGCCGGTCATCCCGACAAGAATCCCGATCCCGGAGGTATAGCCGGCAAATACCGGAATCCCGATTGCGCCGAGAAGCAGATACACCGCGGTGCAGATCACGCCTTCCTTCGCGCCGAGCACCGCCCCTCCCAGCATGACCGCAAACGTTGCCAGGGAAATCGGCACCTGGGTCGAAAGCGGTACGGAAAGCGGCGAAAGCACAGCAATCACTGCGGTCATAAGCGCACATCGTGTCATCTGTCTGATATTCATCTCTCTTATCCCCTTCTGATATGCCGGACACCCGGTACAGCGTACCCGGCAGCCTGTATATCTTATCCCATTCCTCACAAAATACCAAGCACGGTCTTTTCAGAAGGATCCGACCCTGAACCGTCAGAAAAACAGCAGCCCCCAGGGGAACTGCTGTTTCAGGTCTCTTTGTTCAGGATCTGTCCTTCCGCTGAATCTCGATGTCGATCCATACGTTGGAAGGATTTTTCCCGTCCGGTTTCCGGGAAGGTTTCGGTTCGGCTTCCGATGCCTGCGCCGGTTCCTGTGCATCGCCTTCCGTCTTTTCCTTTTTTGCTTTTTCGAGCTTCTTTCGGGTCGGCTTATGGTTGTAGGTATAGCCCTTGAACTTTTCGGGATCGAGCATCAGCGGCGGCTCCGGATGCAGATTCTGTTCGTTCATATAGGCGCGGACCGCATCATAGGCAGAAAGGAACTCCTGCACCGCATCCACAAGTATCCGAAGATGCGGATTTTCTTCATGCAGGTTCGAATCCGCTCCGGGATCTTCTGCATGGTTGATGTGGTTGCGGACCGTGGATGCATAGTAATAGGAAAACAGCAGCCGGTCAATCAGGTCCGGCCGGTCGTTCAGCACGGTATAGGCCTGAAGCATCGTGGTGTCCCCGCCGCCTTCCTGCAGGGTTTTCATGCGCAGGTCGGTATACCTCCGCTCACGGTCTCCGCCCGGCTCACCGGCCGGAATGAGAGAACGCCCGTAGAATTTGATGAAATAATGCTCAATGTCCTTGAAGCACCACCGGTCTTTCGCTGCGGTTTCCCAATAGATGAGATTCAATTCTTTTGAAAACTCCCGCAGCGTGTCTTCATCCTCGGCATAATAGAAGATCCGTTCCCGGACGATCTCCGCCGGCATACGCGATTCCACGATCGTTACCGCCTGCTGGTAGAACTGCTTGCGCAGCGCCCAGCGGATCAGCTCCAGCTCATTCAGATCTTCCCCTTCGAGAAGTGCCCCGTAATCCATCCGGACCGTGTTTTCCAGAATCCGCAGGATCCCGGTTTCCAGGGTGTCGGCGGGTGCCGCAGGACTGTTGTTCAGCTGCCGCTTCAGCAGCCGGATACCGTTTTCGAGATCGGGGATATTGCACAGGGAGATGCCCGCATCAATCTGCTGCATCGCATACAGAAGAACATCCACATGCCGGTCGCTGATTCCGCAGCTTTCCCAGTAATGCCGGATCTCATCCACCTTGCCGTAACGGATAAACGCACTCATGCCGGAGACCAGACGGTTGATGTCATACCGCTTCTTCTCATCGTTGTCGATCTCACTGACAAAGCTGCCCGGAAGATCCCGCGTTGTGATGATTTCCCGGAAGAGTACCGGGTTGTTTACATCCTCCCCCAGCATGGCCAGAACACCCAGGATCATATATCCCTCGTCGGATTCCAGCCCCTGCATATCCATGTAGATATTCATGCGCTCGGCTTTAAAGCTGTTCAGTGTCTGAATCAGATCGGTCACATTCTGGGCAGGCACATAGTCCTTTTCCCCGCTCCGGCGCATCTGGACAAAGCAGATATTCAGGTTTTCGCTGTCCTCGCGGCAGTACAGCTTCATCGTGCTGTTCAGCTGGACATAGATAAAACGCTTGATCCAGCACAGCTCCTGGGCGCTGAGCTCGCCGAAGGCTTCCTTCATCAGTTTTGCGTGGTCTTCACATCCCGCAAGAAGATGAAATACCCGGTCGGGCCGGACCTCGGGGAACCGCTCCGCCAGCAGGCTCATAAGCTTCTGATATCCGTCCAGCAGCTCGTTCCTGCGCGCATCCGTAATGCGTTCCAGAACATCGACCGCCTCGAGATCAAGCCCGTTGAGAAACTGGTTGATCCGGTAGCGGAAGAAGCCGTACTCCGACAGGGATCCGGTGTCTTCGGAGCTGTATGCCGTCCATTCTTTCAGGCGCGTCAGGCTTCCCGGCTCATCCGGATGGCATGCATGCGGGCCGCCTACCGCAATGATCGTATCGATCGGAACCGAAGAAAGAAGATATTTCGTTCCCGCTTCCGCAACACTCAGCCCGTCGCAGTAATAAACCCTGCCGGCATCCTCAAACCGGTAGTAACTGTGGTTCTGCCGGTCGCTGACCGCCGACAGTGATGTAATCAGAATATTCCGTTCCATACTATGATCCTATGCCCTCAGGCTTCGCTCGGTTTTGCGGCATCCATCCACTTCCCGGATTTATAACGCCACGCAAAGAGAATAAGCTGTACGCTCTGGCTCACAAGGATACTGAGCCAGACACCCTGCAGCCCCATTCCCATTTTTATAATCAGAATATACATCAGAATCGTCTGCACGACCGTTACACCGATCGTGGAGGCGATCAGGGTAAAGCGGACATCTCCTGCTCCCCGCAGCATCCCGTTGAATACGATCTTGGCAACCTGAATCGGCATGATCAGGGCAATGAAATAGGAAATGATTCTGCCGTATTCCAGCATCTGGGGATCGTTCGGGAAGTAGAGCCCGAAGATCTGATCATGGAACAGCAGCATCAACGCCGCCGTCGCCGCCGAAATCACAAGGCCGAATTTCTGCCCGCTGCGCACATAACTTTCCGCTTTTTCCCGGTCGCCTTCCCCGACGCTCTTGCCGGTCAGGGCAACCATGGCGGCCTGCAGGCCGTCACCGAACGCAAAGCCGAGGTTCATAAAGTTCATACCGACGGTATGGGCGGAATACGGATCGGTACCGATCCGGGCCGTCAGGGCCCCGGTGATCGCAAAGCCAAGCCGGGTCATCAGGTTTTCTCCGAGCAGGGTTCCGGTCATCGGAACAAGATCCGTAACATATGCTTTCGCCGGGCGGATCGCTTCCGATAATATATACTGCACCTGCACATAGCTCTCCTTGCGGAACAGCGAATGTACGCTCATGACGAAGGCGACAACCGTGCCGAGCACCGTTGCGATCGCTGCACCCACCACCCCGAGGGCCGGGAAGCCGAAATGTCCGTTGATGAGAAGGTAGTTCATCAGCACGTTGACAAGGTTGGAAGTGACATTCGTCGTCATCGCGATCTTGGTATTCCCGCATCCGCGCTGGGCGGCGTTGATATACATGGAAATCAGGTTGAATAAACTGAAGCCCATCACGATCCGGAAATAGATCACCGATATCGGCAGCATCTCCGCATTCGCACCGAATACCTTCAGGATCGGCGCCGCAAACACCACACAGAGCAGGCCGAGAAGGATTGAGGCTATCGTCACAAACAGAAGCCCGGTCAGAAACATGCCGTTGGCTTCCCTGCGCTTCTTTTCACCGAGCCGCCTTGCGCACAGCGAAGCGATCGCGGTATTGAGCGCATAGAACATCGTATATGCAAAATACTTCGGCTGGTTGGTTACACCGACGCCGGCGACCGCAGCTTTCCCGAGGGTCGATACCATGTAGGTATCCACCATGCCCGCAAGGACGATCAGGACGCTTTCAACGACGGAAGGCCAGGCAATTTCAAATGTTTCCTGTAAATTGCTTTTGGGTTTCGTTTCGGTCATACATTCCCCTTTTCTGCTGTTCTATACTCGTTTCTGCAATCATTATTATATCGCGTTCTCCCCCGGTTTCCTTCTTCGATCGCAGTTTCTTTGACCCGCCGGACATCCGGCTTCTGCAATCGGATCCGGAACAAATGAAAAGCAGCCCGAAGTCCGGGCTGCCGCATCCCTTTTCCCCTGAAAGATAAGGTTCAGGCAAGTGCTTTGCCGAGGTTTTCGCACTCTGCGAGCGCACCCGCATCCGGCGCGGCGTTTGCGGTCACGCCGTCTGCGACAAGAAGCGCACCGTCTGCCGCCGTGCGGTCCTGCCAGTCTCTCATCCACTGGCCGTCACCCCAGCCGTAAGAGCCGAACAGTGCGACTTTCTTTCCGGAGAGCGCGCCCTCGACAGCCAGAAACATCGGTTCAAATTCGCCTTCTTCAAGAACTTCGGAGCCCATTGCCGGGCAGCCGAACGCAATGCCGTCAAATGCCGATACGCTGTCCGCGGTGAACTCTGCCGGCCCGAACATGGATACTTCGGCACCCTGTGCCTTTGCGCCTGCGGCGACCGCTTCTGCCATCATCTGTGTGTTTCCGGTACCGCTCCAATAAACGACTGCTACTTTACTCATACTTTTTCATCCTGTCTTTCTTTTTATCCGCGTACGATCAGCTGTTCCAGGGTGGAACCGAGGGAGACGGCATTCCGGTAGACCGCGGTGCAGCGGTCATACATCCGGAAGGTTTTCTCTGCCTGTGCTCTGTCGCCGTATACCTTCCAGCATCCGACAGTTTTGACGCCGGTCTTCGGATGATTCATGAAGCCCAGCACATCTTCCGGCGGATAGCTGAGAAACAGCCCGATCTCATGCGGGAAGTCCGCATCCTGCTGAAGATGTTTTGCGATGTCCGCAACACATTGTTCGCAATCACTGACGGGATACCCCTTCTCTTCCAGAATCCCCTTTGCCTGCGGCGCTTCAAGATCTTCCCTGAGACGGGCCGGCCGGTACAGATACAGCAGAGATGAGGCTTCCCTGACCCGCAGCGGAACCATACGGAGTCCGAACCGTGTGATGCGCCGGTTCAGCGCCGTGACATCCCGCAGCACTGTTTCCTTTTTGTCATATACCGTAAAAAGACTTCCTGTTTTCAGATTTGCCAGGGTCGGCGAGCAGTGTGTCACGATATAAGCATCAGGCATTCGTTTCCCTCCTGCTGCGGCCATACGCGCTCCGCAGCCAGGCTAAATAGTTAGTACATACTAACTACACGATTCACTATAAGTTAGATTTAACTAACCTGTCAAGCAGAACGATATGAAAAACGGGTTTCCCCGTTTCGCATTCTTATTCTTCGGTCAGATTGACCAGCCACTTTTCCTGTCTTACCAGGCGAAACGCAAAGGCCGTCTTGAGAAGATCCGTCATCTGCCCGCAGAGATACGGCCACAGATACGGAAGCGATGTACGGTATGCGACAAAGGCAACGATCGGAATATTTACCATCCACATAAAGCCGCTGTCAAGGATCAGCGTATGCCGCATATCCCCGCCTGCCCGCAGGGTGAAATAACACTGCGCGCTGCCCATGTAGATCCAGAACAGCATTGCCTGCACGGTCAGCACATCCCGTGCCACCTTCTGCGCACCCGCAGAGACATTCCCGTACAGGAGCGGTACCAGACCGCGGGAAAGATAGATCAGCCCGCCGAAGAACACCGCCAGAATCATGGCAAAGCCGAGCAGCCGGTAAGCATTCGTTCTTGCCTCCTCGATCTTCCCTGCCCCAAGGGGCGTGGAGATGAGGACCGCTGCGGCCGCAGCCATTCCCGAAAACAGGGTAAAGAACAGGTCGCCGATCGTTCCGGCAATGGAATAGCCGGACAGCACCTCCGGCCCGCGGGTGCTGTAGCACTTGAACAGCACGGCCATCCCGGCCGACCATAACGTTTCATTCAGCATTAACGGCGCCGCCTTGGACAGGATCTTTGTCATGATCCGACGGGGGATATCCAGCAGCTCTTCCGGAGAGGTCTTGAACACAAAATCCATGTTCTTCAGTACCGCCAGCGAGACGCATAACTCGATCAACCGGGCAAGCAGCGTTCCAAGCGCTGCACCCCGTACTTCCAGGCGCGGAGCACCGAAGTGTCCGAAGATAAAGCAGTAGTTGAGAAACGTGTTGGAAAGAATCGATACCATGGAGCAGTACAGCGGGATCTTCGTCTCTCCGACCGCCCGCATCGAACTGTATACCGGCAGCATCACCGCGGTCGGAAGAAACGACCAGGCGGCGATCGTAAGATAGCGCACACCCTCCTTGATGATCGCTTCGTCCGAGGTGAAAAACCGCAGGATCCGGGCCGGAAACAGCAGCCCGAACAGGGCAAAGAGACTCATGATTCCCGCGCTGAATACCAGCATCGTGCGGAAGCTCTCCTTCATATGCCGGTACTGCCCCGCTCCGTTGTACTGCGCAATAAAAACAGCGCCTGCGTTGGCAAGCCCCATCGCCGCAAAGTCTGCGATCATATAATAGCGGTTCACCGCAGCCACACTGCCGATTGCGGCATCGCCGAGCATCCCCACCATCAGGTTGTCCACAAGGTTTACCGAGCTGGTAATCAGCGACTGCAGCATCATCGGTACGGCAATCGCCAGGACCCGCAGACAGAAGTTTTTATACTGCGTCAGATTCTTCATGCGTGCTGAT
>CAJOLG010000081.1 GCA_905235315.1 uncultured Solobacterium sp.
TGCGGCATCTTTGACGCCGGTTTCTTCCATATATGCCTGCAGGGCATAATCCATCTCTTTCTCCGGATTTTCCTTGATCGGCCGGCAGTCTTCCCGGCAGAGATCGTAGAGATTCGGATACGTTTGTTCGATATAGGCAAGACTCTCCGGGTGATCGAGATACCGCTTTGCGGCCATCCAGCGAAGCCGTTCTTTTTCTTCCGGCCCAATATCCTGATCCTGGGTATGTGTCGACACAATAAACTCGGTCATGACAAAATCCTGATTCCGGTCATCTGCCAGGTCGGCATTTTCAATCAATGCTCTGCTGTCCCGCAAAAACTCCGGGTTGTCTTTGAACCAGCCTGCATTCGCCGCATCATCCAGCAGGTTTGTCAGGCTGCGGCGGAACGGTTCTTCCGCCAGCGAATTCTCGACCTGCTCGCCGATCAGTGAGGAAAGTGCGGTTTCGCCGTCTTCGGTCGGCTGATGGGTACAGAGATACTCACCGAGGCGCGAAGCACACTCCGCATAAAGGATATCGTCCGCCGTTTCGGAGAAAATCGTTAAACTGCGGGAAAATAGCTGAAAGGCAAAAAACTGTTCCGCGCTTTCGGAAATCTGAAAGGTTTTGATATCATTCAGACCTTTTTCAATCAGATCGGGAATCACCTCGATACGGCCGGTTTCCGCAGCCATCCCGGTCAGCAGGTAAAAGACATCGGTATACTGGTTTTTCACGGGATTTTTGATCTCTTTGAGCAGGTCCGTTACCTTCTTTTCATCACCGGTCTCATTCCATAGGATCCGCGCCTGTCCAAGCAGCCCCAGATTACGGGCTGCCGGTTCGTCACTCATCTGCCGCAGCAGGGTTTTTGCGCCGCTGATATTGCCCTGCAGAATCAGCACATCCGCCAGCATCGACCGGAACAGGCCGGTTTCCTTGTCATCATAGCGGGAAAGCACCGCCTTCAGGTCATTTTCGGCTTCCGCCGCCTGCTGATTTGAAACAAGAGCCCCGATCCGCATGAATTCTTCGCGCAGTTCCGTGGAAAGAAGAGCCAGGCCGGCAATGATCTCGCGGTCATCAATCATTTCTTTTTCCATCGTCAAAGCACCTCCATAAACTGCTCGAGAATCGCTTCATTGGGATAGTGATACTCTTTCAGACAGAGTTTCATATTCTTCAGTTCGTCGATTGAGCAGAGTGCCCTCTTCAGGCCCTCGGTCAGGCCTTCCTGCGAGTTTTCCACGATCCATCCGTATTCCGGTTTCGTAATCTGTTCCTGCACGCCGCTGACTTCCGTCGCAAGCACCGGAGTGCCGACGATCAGGCTTTCGGAAATCACCGTCGCAAACCCTTCATAGAGGCTGCTGGAAACATAGAGATCCGCTTTCTTCATATCCGCATACGGATTCTGCCGGTATCCGAGAAATACCACATGGTTCATATGGCGGTCCTTTACCATCTTCCGCAGAGCTTCCTCTTCTTCTCCGCCGCCGATCAGATACAGCGTATGGTGATTGCCGCCCTGATATACCTCATCGCTCGCAATCAGAAGCCGGTCGATGCTTTTCTGGGGATGGAAGCGGGCTACCGTAATCACATTGGGACCGTCGGTTCCGTTGATCTCACTGCCGTCGTCTTCTTCAAGGCATTTCATGATGCGGTCAATATCCATGAGATTATGGATCGTTACTCCGTTGGATACCCGGAATACCGTTTCATAAGCGATCAGTGCTTTCTCACTGTCCGCAATGTTGAGGTCGATCTTTTCCAGGGCTTTCTTTACCAGCGGCATATGGTTATGCGAATAGTTGCAGACACTGTAGTCCGTGAGAACCCAGTTGATCTTGCGTTTACTGTCGCCGTATGCAGTAAAGATCGTGCAGAAGCCTTCCTTTGCGGCTACTTCGACATCATATTGTTTGTGCAGGATCTTTTTCCGTTCGGATACAATCCGCTTCCGGATGAGCCCCGTTTTCATATAGGCGATCAGCCGGATCTTTCCGGCAATCGCCCCGATGTTCTTCTCCTGCCACAGCAGCTCGAGAGACTGGTCGACCTCACGAAAAAACGAACTTCCTTCGATCACATGCACTTTGGAGGGAATCTCTTCCAGCAGCATCCCCTCTTTATGCAGGATCAGAAGATCGATGTCATACCGGTCTTCGGGAAGCGCCGCCATCAGGGTGTTGAGCACCCGGGCTACCCCTCCCATTTTCATTTCGTCGTTTACGAACAGTATCGATTTCTTAGCGGTCATATATCCTCAGTACAGTTTTATAGTGTCCCTGACTCAGAAGCGTAAATATCAGGCGTTTTTTAATCCCCATGTTCTTCACAAACGGATCGTCCATATAATCCGGATAGCGTTTGCGCAGATATGCCATGTTCTCTCCCAGCATTTCCTCGCGCTCCGCGGTCTTCTCCATATCCTTGATCTTCAGGGTCGTAATATCCAGCCCGAAGATGATGTACATATGCATGATCTCTTCCATCACCGAAGGATCCGCATGATTCCGGTCCGCATAGTCTCTTACCCGGTCGATCGCATCATAGATATGAAAGACACGGCGGTCGATCTTATGCTGGATACTGCCGGAACGCTGCCGGTAAAAGTACAGCGGCCGGTTCACTTTCACGACTTTTTTACTGCGGAGGATCTGGATCGGCACGGTCGCAAGATCTTCATACAGCTTTCCTTTGGGAAACAGGATGTCTTTGAATAACGAGGTGCGGTAGAGTTTGTTGCAGGCGGAGTTGTTGATGCGGATCAGGGAAGGCATTTCCGCCGTATCGGCGGACGTGAATTCCCCGCCGGAAGAAAACTCCCGGTGCCCGTCCTCGTACACGTATTCCATATCGCATACCGCAATATCTGCCCCGTCTTTTACGGCATCATAAAGCAGCTCCGCATAGTCCGGCGCAATCGTATCATCCCCGTCAATAAAGCAGATATACTCGCCATGCGCATGCAGGATCCCATAGTTGCGGGCATCGCTGAGCCCTCCGTTGGGCTTGTCAAGAACGGCGACCCGCTCATCTTCAAATGCGGCGACCTCCAGAAGCGCGCCGGACTGATCCGTACTGCCGTCATTGACCGCAAGGATCTCAAGATTCCGGTACGTCTGCGCCCGCACGCTGTCGAGGCACTCTTTTATATAGGGCTCAATGTTGTACACCGGGATAACAACGGTGATCAAAGGCTGTTTCATACAAGGAAAAGTATATCACGGCAGGAATCGTTTCCGTCACCTGCTGAGACGGCAGAGATCTTACGGATTCCAGCTGCACGTCCATCCGTCGCAGCTCTTTTTCCAGAAGTAGCCGCTTGCGTAATCAATCGGAACCGCATTGATCCATTCAAACGCATCATCACAGAAGATGATCTGCATCTCGCCGGAAAGGCCGGTCGATGCGCCGTTGAACAGAATATCATCTTCCGTAAGCGAGATCCTGTTTCCGTCGAGTTCAAGTTCAAACGGCTCACTGCTTTCCTGCAGAAGCACCCCGTCTTTTACCGCTGCGTAGTAATCTTCTTCCTTCGCATTGATAAAGTCGTGGTTCAGTCCAAGCGCATTCAGCGCCTTGTTTTCATAGGTGCCGATGGAGGTGCGCGTATCCCCCTTGATCCGGAACAGAATCGTGCACGGATATTTCGGTGCGTCTTCGATCAGACGGTAGATATTGACATTCTGCTTGTTCAGAAGGTATTTGGCGGCTCTTGTGCGGGCGGTCTCATATACCTGTTTTGCATCGGCGTTTTCGGTGTGGCGGGTGACATAGCCCTTCTCCTGAATCACGTTCGCAAGATGCCGGGTGACAATTTCCGCACCCCAGGTATTGTTATGCCAGGTGTCGCCGTCCATATCGAGGAACCACCCAAGTTCCTCTGCTTCCGCAAGAAAATCAATGTATTCACATCCTTTGGAATCAAGATACTTCCAGATCGCCGCCAGCTTGTCCGCATCGGCCTGGTCTTCCTGATACGGTGTTTTGACAAAGATCAGATGAATGTTCTGCTCCTCACAGAGCCCGATCAGCTTATCGATCCAAATGGTTTCGCGTTCCGGCAGCGTTACTTCCTTCTGCGGTTCGAATACCTCAAGCGGGGTAAACTGCAGCACTTCCGGATCCTGATCCACATAGCCAAGTCCCCAGGCGATTCCCTGTTCTTCCGAGGCGGCGGCCCGGATTTTCTTTGGATCGGAGAAATCCATGGTCTTCCAGTTACTGTGGTTCATGTAGAGATCATAGGTATACCCGAGCTTCGTCTCCGGATCTACATCATCCGGTATCCCCTCTGCCGCATCGATGCGGGTTTTGCCGCTCATCATATCCATGGCAATGTAATACGTGCCTTCCGCATAGCAGACCTGCGACTGGGGAAGCAGTGTAAAGACATCGATCACGACAGTCTCGGGATGCTGGGTCTTCAGAACCTCTTCGAGAAGATAAAAACTTTCCGAAAACGGCTGGCAGACGGAGCCGAACACATAGCTGTAATAGCCGGTTTCCGCATAGAAATACCCCGGATTGAAGGCATACTGCATGTGGGATGACCCCAGGGCGATCACATCGATCGTATTCTGCGGGAAGGCACGGAACTGATCTCCGTCCGTGTTGCGGTCCACCCGGAAATACGGCGTAAGACCCCACCAGATGCCGGCAGCGATGGCGCCCAACACCGCCAGTTTGATGCCTCCCACCAGGATCCCGGCCCATTGAATGGAATGATGTTCGGTCCGGGCATTCACTTCCGGACGCACTTCTCTTTCCTCAGAATGTGACATAGATAAAATCCTCCGGATGGAAGCCGGGTCCGTAGACCCCGAACACAATCGCAATCAGAATCAGCGCCGCATATACGAGCCAGCGCACCAGAATAAACTGCTTCGCGAGCAGTTCGTTCATATCAAAGAAATACCGCAGAACATCGGTAACGAAAACCACCCCCAGCAGGATCAGAAGCCAGGTCTGTTCGTTGAGCGTGATACCCGCGGCTTCATACGACAGAGCCGGCAGCCCGCTCACCTGCCCCATGCGGGCAAAGATGCCAAACGCCTCCGCCATCGTCGCAGAGCGGAAGAAGATCCACAGGAGCGAAACCAGCGCAAAATTCACAAGGATCAATACCGGCGAAAGCACGCGCAGCCCCTTGTGATTCTTCAGTGCCTTCTGAAGCGGCGTTTCCAGCAGGCTGAGAATGCCATGTCCAAGCCCCCACACCGCAAACACTGCCGTGGATCCGTGCCAGAGCCCGCTTACCAGGAAGGTGATCAGCACATTGACAATGCGCCGCAGAGTCCCCCTGCGGCTGCCGCCGAGCGGAATATACACATAATCCCGCAGCCAGGAAGACAGGCTTATATGCCACCTGCGCCAGAACTCCGGGATGGTTAACGAAAGATACGGGGTATGGAAGTTGCGGTCGATATGAAAGCCCAGCAGACGCGCAGCACCGATCGCCACATTGGAATAGGCATCAAAATCGACATAGATCTGGAACGCATACAGAAGAACCCCGAATACCGTATACCAGCCGGTCAGCTTCGGATCCAGATACGCACGGACTCCGACCGCGAGCTGGTCGGCGATGACCAGTTTTTCAAAACATCCCAGCATTGCCTGCACAAAGCCTTTTTTCTGATCGGCATAATCAAACTGCCAGGGTCCTTCCAGTTCCGCAAAGAACGGTTCGGCCCGGTTGATCGGGCCAGCCGTAAAGACCGGGAAGAAGATCAGATAATCAAAGACACTGATCGGATCCCGTGCGCTCAGTTTTCCCTGCGATACATCCGCAAGATAGCTGACAGCCTTGAACGAATAGAACGAAACGCCCAGCGGCATGACCCAGCCTGCCCCGACAAAGAAGCCGGCATACTTGCATAGGACAAGGCCGAGCACCGGTACCGCAATGCCCAGCGCAGTAATTCCTTTGGTTTTCTTCTTCTCGATCAGGAGCGCGAATCCCCAGGTCCACGCAAAAAGCACCAGCACATAGATCACATCAAGGATCCGGGATACCAGAAAAGCCAGAAAGACCAGATTCGCAAGCAGAACCGTAATTCTGCGTGCTTTGCCCGGTGTCAGCCAGCAGGCAGCGCCGGCACCGGCAGTCAGCAGGAGAAACGGCAGGGACAGAATACTCATAGCTTCCACTCCCGAAGGGTATCCCCTTTCACAAGAAACGCTTCTGCCGCAAGTTTCGCAAGCGGCGTATCGCTCTTCGAATCCGAATAGAATTTATCGATCGGCGCTTCGCCGAATACTTCCCGGTACCGGCGCACCTTTTCTTCGCCATGGCAGTTCTTCCCGGTGTATTTTCCGGTATGCATGTCAACCGGGCTTGCGATCACGTATTTAATTCCCGCTTTGTCACAGAAGGAACGAATCATGAATTCGGGAGAGGCGGAGATGACCACATCATCTTCGTTCTGCACGTTCCGATACCAGTCCTTGATATGGTCAAGATGCGACGAGGTGTATTCCTCCACAAAGTCTTCCATGTCATCGATCAGGGTGAACATATGAAACAGGTTTTCCTTGAACGTCTGCTTCGGAAGAAGATGAAGCACGAACAAAAGCCCGCAGACCGCAGTCCGCGGAATACTGAGCAGAGTCTTCGGCCGGTGCCCATAGGCATACAGCACCATTCCCATGGTGGAATCCCCGCGATAGATCGTGTCATCCCAGTCGTATACGTTCACCTGTTACTCCCTGTGTCCCCCTGTCATCGCAAGATAAAGCGCATGGTATTCCTTCACCATCCGCTCCCGCGTAAACTGCCGGCCGCGGGCCATGCATGTATCTGCCGAAAAGACAATGCGGCGGTCCCGCATCACTTTTATCATACCAAGCATCTGATTCAGATCCCCGGCCGGAACCGACAGGCCGGTATCACCGGTAATGATCTCCGGGCTGCCTCCCACCGCATAGGTGATCACCGGGCAGCCGCAGCTTAACGCTTCGATATTGACCGTCGGGAAGGTATCTTCCTGCGTCAGGTTGATAAATACATCCGCGGCAGAATAGATCTCCGCAAGCTCCGCCGCATTTTCCGTGCGTTCCAGGGCGATCACACCGGCACTCTGCAGCTTCCGCTTCAGAGCGCCCTTTACACCGACCGCCGTGAGAACAGTGCCTTCCGGCAGGTTCTGCGCCAGTTTCTCGAGATCCTCGCTTCCCTTTTCCTTATACCAGTTGCCGGCGACGGCCAGAATCATGAACCGGTCTTCGATCCCGTGATCCTTCCGGAAGGAGGATTCCCGCCGGGTAAAGACCGAGGTATCGATTCCATTGGGGATCGCCCGGATGGGATACCGGGAAAGAAACGACTGTTCCGCTTCTTCTTTGAGCCAGACCGACGGGGTAACGATCGTCATCTGATCCGGCCTCAGAGAGGTAAAGACTTCTTTCTTGCGGGCAAGGTTTTTCTCGGTGTTGTTTGGATTGAAGGTCGGCGGGTAATGCAGGGCCGCCGGGCAGTTCCGGCAGCCGGTCTTCCATTTTTCACAGCCCACACTCGTATAATGGGCGCAGTGACCGGTAAAGGCCCAGCAGTCATGCAGGGTCCAGACAACGGGCACTCCGCTTTCCTTCAGATAGGCAAA
>CAJOLG010000082.1 GCA_905235315.1 uncultured Solobacterium sp.
CCGGCACCGATGACGGTTACGACACCGGCTTTGCCGAGCTGTGTAATCAGCGACTCGGTTTCATCATTGCAGGAGCTGAGGGAAAGACAGACTGCCGCGATATTGACACCTGCGTTCTTCGCCGCAAGCACATATCTGAGACCCTCGGATACATGGGTTCCGGTGGCTTTGACCGCCATGACAGAAACGCCGGACAGCGCTCCGCTGATTCCGGTATTGTTCCACTCTGCCGCAAGAATCCCTGCCGCCTGGGTGCCTTCACCCGTAAGATCCATCGGATCATCATGGGCGGTCGCCTTATCCTCCTGCAGGATGCCGTCGGCGTTATAACCATACTTCCCGCCCCCGAGTTTCGTGAGGGCTTCATAGTTTTCGCCTTCCGCCCACATGACATCGCAGAGATCCGCATGGGTATAATCCACTCCGCTGCCGACAACCGCCGCAACGATTTTCTTTGTCTCATCAATATTGCCGGAAGCTGCGTTCCATCCAGGCACCGCAACGCCTCCGTTGTCCGAATCAAAATAATACTGTTCTGCCGTGCGGTCCGCTGTGTTTCCTGTTTCCGTATTCTCTTCGGCAGCGACCGGCGCCGTGCGAAGCGAAACGAAAACCATTCCGAGCGCACCCGCAAGACACAGCCGTTTCTTCAGTGTTTTTCCGATCCGTTCTTTTTTCATAGTCTTCCCCGTATGTTTCATCATTGTTTTTATTATAAGTAAAAAAACAGTTGGGTGTACAACGGGTTTGGCATGCGTCAAAAAAACGGCCGTTTCCGGCCGTTGGTTTTTGTCTGTACTGCAGAGCGTTATTTCCGGTTCGAGCGGCTGCCGAGAATCTGCAGAACCCGCATGAACAGGTTAATGAAATCAAGATACAGCTGGAATGCGCCGTATACCGCAAGGTTTCCGCCGATGGTTCCGATGCCGCCCTGGGTTCCGTAGTAGTACTGCTTGATCTTCTGCATATCCCAGGCGGTGAGAGCCAGGAACAGGATCACTCCGAGATAGCTGATGATCAGAGAATCCCGCAGCGCAGGGATGAACAGCGACAGCACGGTTGCGATTACCAGCGCGATCAGCGCACCGATCAGAAGACCGCTGAACTTTGTAAGATCAACGTTTGTGGTGTGGCCGATAATCGCGCAGCAGAAGAACATGACTGCCGAAAATGCGAATGCCGTAAAGACGGTTGCCACATCAAATGCCAGCGGCAGCACAGAGAATGTGATGCCGGTAATGGCCGCATAGACATAAAACAGAATCATTGCGGTTTTTGTCTCCATCGTTGTGATTTTCGCCGAGAGCGCGACACAAACGCCGAGCTGTGCAATCAGTAAAACAATATAGCCGATCGAAATTGCGCCGGACAGATAGGCATTCATAAGGATGCCGCCGTTTACCAGGCTCAGATACCCCGCAAACGAAACAAGTGCCGTAACGAGAACCGCAGAGCCCATCATCGCAAAAACTTTTGTAATATACCCATTCAGAGTCGTACCGGTCTCATTAACATATGTCTGTGACTGTTTGAATTCACTCATGATCCAATACCTCCTTTGTCAAATACTATTTATACTTCTTTCTGACCTGCAGTCAATCCCTCGTCCGAAGAATATTTTCCCGGCAAAAGAACCGCCGGATCCGGGGAACTGCAGTCCCGCAGAGCCAGCTAATATCTATATACGATGTTACCGATTTATTTCCGCGCTTCCGGAATGACAGCCGGCGCCGGTTCCGCAAAGGAAGCCTGTGAGGCCGCCGCACTTCCAAGCGGTTTTCCGCACCACTGGCATACGGATGCGCCCGGCTCATTGGGTCCGGTACAGAACGGGCAGTCCCCTTCTTTTGGGATATATGCTCGCACGTCAGCCGGTTCTGCAGGGTTTGCCGGTCCGTTCAGCCAGGCCTGGACCGCCGCAAGCGCGTCATTTTCCGCTGCCCGGTACATGCAGGAATACGTTTTTCCATCCGTTCCGGTGATATTTATCCACAGCTTCTTCATGCCCTCTTTGCGTCTGTTCAGAGAATCTGCGGAAGCGATCAACGGTTTTGCGAGCGGGACAGCCGCTTTATCCGTGTTGATCACCAGCCATTCTTTTCCCAGCAGGAGGTTCTTCTCTGCCGTAATCGGCTGAAGATCCTCCGCATCAAATGCGGTTGAAACGGAAGGTTCCTGGGCTGCGATGCGTTTCTTCATCCGGTCTGCCCGGACCGCCCCGATAATTATTCCCGCCAATACCAGAACGAGAAGCACAAAAACCCCGAATCCTGCGATTGCGATCCGGGCTGTCATATCAGCCTCGGGATCGAGCATTCCCATGATCGAGATGGCCGCAGCCGCAAGCGCTCCGGCAAGTGTCCAGGTGTGGATCGTGGTTCTGCGGACATACGTCATCATCCGTTTTGTATTTGTTATAGCAGCCATAGATCAGTTCTCCTTCCACTGTCTGATGTGTTCCAGCATTTCTTCTGCCGCAGCGGGATCCTCTGCCGCAAACCAGCTGACCGGCATCTGATGATTCAGCCAGGTATACTGGCGCTTTGCGTAATTTCTGCTGTGTTTCTGGATCTCCGCCTTCACTTCCGCAAGCCCGCATTCGCCGTTGAAATACGGTTCAAACTCCCGGTAGCCGATACCCTTCATGCCGGGATCACGGAAGGTAACGCCCTGATCCAGCATGGAGCGCACTTCCTGTTCCAGACCGGCTTCGAACATCGCCTCCACCCGGGCATTGATGCGCTCATACAGCCGGCTTCGCTCCATCGTGCATCCGGCGATAACGAAATCATAAACCGGTTCATGGTTCTGCGCCGCCTCAATTTCGCTTTTGGAAAGTCCGGTGCGCGCAGCGATCTGCAGAGCACGGATCACGCGCCTGCGGTTATTCGGGTGGATCTTCCGGGCACTTTGCGGGTCACGCTCCTGCAGGAGGGCATACAGTGTTTCGCTGTCCATCGCTTCCAGTTCCGTGTCATCCGCTTCCGGCGATTCTTCCTCAAACACATAATCATACAGGCAGGCCTTGAGATAAAGACCGGTGCCGCCGCAGATAATGGGAAACGGAATGGATTCGATGCAGGCTCTTGCGGCTTTCTGAAAATCCGACACGCTGTACGGTTCCCGGGGATCGAGGATATCGATCAGGTGATGCGGAATCCCGCAGGTTTCCTCCGGCGTAATCTTTCCGGAGCCGATATCCATTCCGCGGTAAACCTGAATACTGTCGCCGCTGATGATCTCCCCGCCAAAGCGTTTTGCGGCTTCCACCGCAAAGCTGCTTTTGCCGGAAGCAGTCGGCCCGGCGACCACAAGAACCTTTTTCATCGCAGGAACTCCTTTGTGAGGTCTTTCTCTTCGAGAATCACAAAGGTGGGCCGGCCGTGCGGGCAGTGATACGGGTTCTCGCAGTCATTCAGCTGCGCAACCACTTCGTTCATCTCCTGCATGGTCAGGCTGCGGTTGAAGCGGATACTGTGATGGCATGCCATCGTTGCGATCTTCTTCTTTTCCATCCTGGTGTACTGCGACCTGCGCTCATTGCGGAAGTTGTCCAGCACATCCTGCAGGAAGGGCTCTTCTTCGACGTCCTTCATCCACGCCGGAATACGGCGCACGAGCAGGGTATCATGACCGAATGGTTCAAAGGTGATATGAAGATCCGACGCCGCTTCATTCAGCTCATCGATCCGGCGCACCAGATCATCGCCGGCCGTCAGTGTCAGCGGAACCAGACATTCCAGCATGACGGGATTCTGATTCAGGGCCTTACAGTACTGCTCATAATGAACGCGCTCCTGCGCAGCATGCTGGTCGATCACCGCAAGCCCCGCTTCGCATGCACATAAGATGAATTTGTCATGGAGCTGGCCGATCACCTGCATCTCCGGCAGTTTCTGAATCACGGTCTGCGGTGCAGCAGGCTCCGTTCCGGCACCCGGTTCCGGATCAGCCGGTGTCAATGACGGTTTCCTTGCCGGTTCTTCCGGCACAAACGGAACCTCGTCTGTCTCCGGTACCGGCGGTTTTGGTTCGCCGGCTGTCACAAACGGTTTCTGAAATGTCAGGTTGGTTTCCAGAGGAATCTGCTCATACTGCACGGATTCCCGGGAAGGACGGATCGTCGGCGCCAGCATCGTATTTTTGAGGATTTCGCGCACATTGTCTTTCAGCAGGTATTCGAGCTGGTTCTCCTTGGAAATGCGCACTTCCCATTTGGAAGGATGTACATTGACATCGAGAAGATGCGGATCCATCTCTATATTCAGAACGCAAAGGGGCTTTCTCCCCTTGACGATAAAGTCTTCATAGCCGTCCATGACCGCCTGATACAGCCGATAGGTGCGCACCATCCGGCTGTTGAGAAAGATATGCATGAAGTTCCGGGAAGAACGGGTGATGTTCGGTTTGACAAGATATCCGTTCACCCTGTAATCAAAGTCCGAAAACGAAGCCGGGACCGCGGCTTCGGCAGCCTCCCTGCCCCAGCATTGGAAGATCACTTCCTTCAGATCACCGCTTCCCGTTGTCCGGAACGCTTCCCGTCCGGAAGAGATGAAACAGAAGGCAATCTCCGGATGGCTCATCGCAAATTTCATGATCACATCCTGGATCAGGGAATTCTCATATGCGCTGCTGCGGAGATGCTTGAGTCTTGCGGGAGTGCGGTAAAACAGGTTTTCCACCGTGATTTCCGTCCCCTGATTGCATGGCCAGGCAGATACCGATACGGTTTTGCCATATTCGATCACCACCCGCGTGCAGTCATTTCCGTCACTGGTGGTCAGGGTCAGTTTTGACACAGATGCGATGGACGGAAGCGCTTCGCCGCGGAAGCCCAGGGTGCTGATATCCCAGAGGTCTTCCGAAGACCGGATCTTTGAGGTCGCATGACGAAGAAACGCATTTACCGCATCCCGGCTGTCCATTCCGCAGCCGTCATCCGTGACGGTGATCGAGGCGATTCCGCCTTCTTCCACCGCTACCGTAATGCGTTTTGCGCCGGCATCGACTGCGTTTTCCACGAGCTCCTTTACAACGCCCATCGGGCGTTCTACGACCTCGCCTGCCGCAATCATATTCGCTGTCTGTTCATCCAGTTGTCTGATTCTTCCCATACCATACCAGTATACAACACCGCTTCGGGAGAACACGAAAAGAGCCGCAGCCTGCGGCTCTTTCCTTTATCACCATATAACGTGTCAGTCAAGCGCGGTCGGATCAATCGCATCTTTATCGATTTCCGAGGTATCCGCGTCATCTCTTGTGAGATACTCCCAAATATCATCTTCCCCGTTTTCCCCGGGAATGAAGAAGGTCATGATTCCGTCCTTCAGCGTGATCTCATAATCATCGCTCGCCGGCTGGCCGTTCACTTCGTAGAAGGACAGTTTATCGCCGTCGAGTTTCCAGATCACACTCTCCGCTTCCCCGTCTGAATACACACTGCCGGTGCCGTCTTCGTTCAGATCAAACGCAAAGGAATCTTTATCCTCATCCGGAATCAGAATGCAGAGATCCCCGCTCTTTACGGCATAGAGAGAATACTTCCCTGCCGGGCTGCCGCCGCTCTTCGCCTCATTATCTTCGGTCATGGCCTGCTGGTATTCCTGCAGGGTCATGACATTCAGCGAAGACGTATCCGTGCCTTCTTTTGCATACACAACAACAATGTCATCCCCGAGGGAAAGATCGAGAATGCCGTTCTTCACGGTTCCGGCAAACTCGGATACCCCCGCCTTCATGGAGAAGGAGCTTCCGTTTGTTTCCCAGGATGTGATATTGCCCTGATTGTCATCCCCGAAGTAAAGATAGCCGGTGCCGTCTGCCGCAAGGTCTATGTAGTTGCCTGCCAGCGAATCGGTTTCCACGATATTGTTATCCATCCGGATTCCGAGGGCAGTGTACTTCCCGGCATCGGATGCCTTCCCGCTGTCGGCTGTTCCGGATGCGGTGTTCCCGGATCCGCAGCCTGCGGCGGAAAAGAACAGGAAGGCCGCAAGCCCCCTGACCAGAATGGTTTTCCGGTTCTGTTTCATTTCGTTCTCACCTCATTTCCTATGCTCAGAGCAGAAATCCCTCCTGCCCGAGCAGTTCTTTCATATATGCGGTATAGATCTGCAGTGCCTCCTCTGCCGGCCCTTTGCGTTCCTTTTCGGCAGAGCCGAGGCTGTTCATCTTAACCGTGCCGGACAGAACACTGCGGGAAGGAATCTGCCGCATGAGCCCTTCTGAGGCACCGGAAGGAGAATCCGCAGTCGAAAGGATAATCTTGTCCGTCTTATTAAACAGACCTCCCTTCCCTGCCGGATACATGATAATCACATAGCGCGGGGAAGCCGGAAGAACAATATATTCATCCACACTCATCGATGTCGGCTTCCCGTAAATAAACGGGCTGTAGGTTTCCTTATCCCAGTGCTCCTCCATAAACGCGAGCAATTCCTCTTTCGTAAACGTACGGTTTACCGGTATCACCTGACGTCCGATCACAGGCATCGCCTCCTTTCGTTCGTAATTATGTGTTATTCCGCAGATTGGGTACTTTCATTATAGGAGAGCCGGTTTCGCACACCGGCGTGTTACCATCTGCGGCATTTTCCTGTGACGGAAACATGCGGTCTTCCCTGCAGTGCGGCTTCATTCCAAGAAAAAAACAGACCTGCAGTCTGCAGATCTGTTGGTGAGAATCACTGATCCGGTTTCTCAGCTGATTACAGTGCCCGGCTCAAGACCGTTGACTTCCGCGATTACGATTTCGCTTCCGTTCTGGCCTGCCAGCAGCATTCCCTGGCTCTCCACACCGCGGATATTGGTCGGGGTGAGGTTGGAGATGACAAGCACATTCTTGCCGATCATCTGGCCCGGGGTGTAGCTTGCGGCAATGCCGGAAACGATCTGGCGGATATCACCCTCGCCGAGATCCACTGCCATGACAAGCAGCTTCTCCGCATTCGGGTGACGCTCACAGCGGAGCACCTTGCCGGCTTTCATCTCGATCTTCTGGAAATCATTGATCGAGATCTGCGCCTTCTTTTCTTCCTTCTTCTTCTGGGCGAGGAAGCGTTCGCGCTGTGCCTTTTCAATCGCTTCGACCTTCGCCATCACTTCCTTGGCGTCAAGCCGCTTGAAGAGGATCTCCGGCGCATTGGTAATCGTGATGCGTGTCTCATATCCGCCGAATTCATTGATCGTGTCATAATCCCGCTTCTGCGTCTGGATCATGTCGAGAATCTTTTCGGAGGTATCCGGCAGGAACGGCTGCAGCAGGATCGCACCGATCCGGATGCTTTCCAGCAGGTTGTAAAGAACGGTCGCAAGCCGCGAGATATGATCGGGATCCTGCGCCAGTGCCCACGGCATGGTCTCGTCAATGTATTTGTTGCAGCGGTCAAAGAGATCAAGGATATTCTGGATCGCATCTGCGACATGCAGTTCTTCCATGTTCTCCGCAACCAGCCGCACAGTCTCCATAGCCGTTTCCTTCAGGCTGTCATCGACTTCCTCACGGACATCCGGATTTGCGATCAGACCGTTGAAGTATTTGTTCTC
>CAJOLG010000083.1 GCA_905235315.1 uncultured Solobacterium sp.
TTATTTACAGCGACAAGCTTGATATGGATGAGGTTGAGAAACTCAAGCAGTACTCGATCCCCATTGTTATGATTCAGAACCGTGTCAAGGCGGATAATGTCTGCTGCGTATATGTGGATATTGAAAAAGCGATATTTGAACTGACGATGAAGTACCTTGAAGAAGGGAAAGAGCGAATCGGCATTATTGAAGACCGGAAAAACCGGTACGCAACCGAACAGATGGTGCGCGGGGCGGAAGCTGCTTTCCGCCGCAGAGGAAAGAAATTCCGCGGCTTTATTCAGATTCCGGCTTCTTCCCGCTCCAGTTATGAATATCTTTACGGCTATATGAAGGACAACCGCTATGATGTCATGATCGGAAACCGTGATTCCCAGGCGATGGCGATTGTAAACTCCGCCCAGGAATGCGGCATCTCGGTTCCGGATGAGCTTGAAGTTGTCTGCGTCATTGATACGAAATACAACACCTCATTCCGGCCGCAGATTTCTTCCTTCTCCATTCCTTCCTATGATCTCGGTGCTGTATCCATGCGTGTTATGACAAAGATGCTGCAGGATCAGAAGGATTTTGAGCGGGAGATTGAACTGAGTTATCTGTTCACACCGCGCCGTACGACTAAGAATTGACAACGGCCCGGCAATCGGATAGTATTCAAAACAGCGAAGAACGGAAAGAGTAACCGATGAACGGTTCCGCAGCAGAGACGCCCCGGATGGTGAAAGGGGACGGAACATCACGGTGAATACACCCGGGAGCTTTCTGTAAAAAGCAGAACGTCAGCCGGCGTTAACGGCAAGAGTGCACAGAAATGTGAACTAAGGTGGTACCGCGCAGGAGCGTCCTTAGAACGGACGTTCCTTTTTTTGACAGACAGACAGGAGGACGATTGAAATGGACTTTATTGAAGAATTGCAATGGCGCGGACTGGTCAAGGATGTCACCGATCTTGACGGTCTGAAGGAAACACTGAAACAGCCTGTTACCGTTTACTGCGGCTTTGATCCGACGGCGGATTCGCTTCATGTCGGGCATCTGCAGCAGATCATTCTGCTCCGCCGGTATCAGAAGGCAGGTCATCGCCCGATTGCGCTCTGCGGCGGATTTACCGGTATGATCGGCGACCCGCGTCCGACAACCGAACGAAAGCTTCTGACTCATGAAGAAGTACTTCATAACGCAGAATGCATCAAAGAACAGCTTGCGAAATTCCTCACCTTTGAAGGGGAAAACGCAGCCATCATGGAGAACAATAATAACTGGCTCGGTTCGATGAAGCTTCTGGATTACCTTCGCGATTACGGAAAACTGTTCAATGTTTCCTATATGCTGCAGAAGGATACGATCAAAAAACGACTGGATTCCGGAATTTCCTACACGGAATTCTCCTATACGATCATGCAGGCGATGGACTGGCTCCATCTCTATAAGAATTACAACTGCCGCATTCAGATCGGCGGCAGCGATCAGTGGGGAAACCTTACAACCGGAATGGAACTGATCCGCAAAGTTCTGGGCGATGACGCAAAACCGTACGGCATTACCTCACCGCTGATCACGAAATCGGATGGCTCCAAGTTCGGTAAATCCGAAGGGAAGAATATCTGGCTGGATCCGGCACGTACCAGTTCCTATGAGTTCTACCAGTTCTGGCTGAATACACCTGATGCGGATGTCATCGATTATCTCAAGCGGCTGTCCTTCCGGACACCGGAAGAAATCAATGCACTCGCCGACTCCCTGAAGGAGCATCCGGAACTTCGCGAAGCGCAGAAAGCACTTGCGGAAGAACTGACGGAAATCGTTCATGGCGAAGACGGGCTTGCCAAGGCACTGAAAATTACGGAGACATTCTTCCGCGGCAACATCATGGATCTTACACCGCAGGAAATGCGGGAAGGTCTCGCAGATGCCCAGAAAGTGACTGTTGCGGACGGAATTACGCTGATTGACGCACTGGTTGAATCCGGCGTATCCAGATCCAAGAGCGATGCGAGAAAACTGATTCAGCAGGGCAGCATCAGTGTGAATGGAGTGAAAACAGCAGAAATTGACAAGACACTGCGTAAGAGCGAAGCCATCGATCAGGATTTTACGATTCTGCGCAAGGGCAAGAAAAACTACATCGTTGTAACATTTGAATGAATTCTTAACGAAGAGCGGTCAGGAAAATGAAAGTCCGGACCGCTCTTTTAATGCGCGTATGTTATAATCGCCATGAGGTATTTTATGCGTAAAGTATTGACTGCGTTATGTTGTGTATTTATGCTTGCAGGCTGTGCTTCACGGAAGGATGATTCCGCGAATATGGCAGCCTATGAAGGCTATTATAAATCCATTCAGGACAACGACCGGTTTCAGGAAGGCTCTCTGTATTATCAGATCTCTGCAGAGATGTCGACGCTGGCAGACGGCTCTCATCGATATTACATTTTTCTTGATGATGCACAGATCGCGATGTATGACGTCGTGCTTCTGGCCGTGGAAGACGGTCTGTCATTTGACACAAATGACCGGATGATGCCAAGCATCGGTATTTTTGAGTCGCAGGATTACTCGCTGATTCCCAATCAGGCAAGAACGGATAAAGGCTTTGTGAAGGGGCTTGTGCTTTCCGGTGAAACCGCACAGGACTCGCTGGATATCCGGATGCTGGTGGAATGGCGTGATAAAAACAAGGAGAACGCGCATCGGGAATATCTTTCCTTTACGATTACCGAGGAGGGATATACCGCGGTCACACGCCAGACACCGGTCGAAGAAACAGTGCTTGAACCCGGAACAGGAGAGGGAACTTTGAATGAGTGAATCCGGCGAAAAACGCGTCAAACAGTCATTCATCGTCGGTTCACTGACGAGCTCGGCCGGCATCTTTTTGTCGAAGGCGATCGGGCTCTTTTATGTTGTTCCGTTTACAGCCATCGCAACGGAAAACAACATGGTGTTTTATACCGGCGCGTATAACTACTACAACATTCTGCTTCAGATCAGTTCCGCCGGCCTTCCTTATGCCATTGCGGCTTTAATTGCCAAATTTGCCAGCCGCAACGACTACAAGTCGGTACTTCTCGTACGCAAACTCAGCACGCTGATTCTCGGCGCCAGCGGGCTTGTGATGATGCTGGCGTTTATTCTGCTTTCCGGGCCGCTTTCCGCATCCCTGCTCGGAAGCGGCGCGACAGCGATCGATCTGCATCAGATGCAGGTAACCTTTATTATTCTGAGCCTTGCGCTGTTCCTGGTTCCGATCCTCTACAGTTACCGCAGCTTTTATCAGGGCCTGAAAGACCTGAAGGCATACGCGGACAGTCAGGTTATTGAACAGCTGAGCCGGGTTGCCGCGCTGCTCGGTCTCGGTGCGTTTGTGGTCTACGTGCTTCATTGGGACCGGATTTTCGCAATCTACATGGCAGTTCTTTCCACATCGATCGGGGCAGGGGTTGCGATTCTCTACTACCGGAATTATGACAAAAAGCATATTTACTGGATTCGGAAGATCGCCCGCCAGCAGGAAACAGAGAGTGCACCGCGTTCTGAGATCGTAAAAGAACTGTTTGCCTTCGGTATTCCGTATCTCGTGGTTTCGATTCTCGGTAATTCCCAGACGCTGATCAATACCCATTTCTTTATTTCCCTCAATACCAGTTTTGGGATGGATTATGAGACCGCAAAACTGCTTTACGGCATTATTCAGATGCAGTGTGACAAACTGACCTCGATTCCGCAGGTACTTGGCATCGGGTTCTCTGCCGGCATTGTTCCGTATATGACAATTGCCCTTGAGAAACATGACATGGCAGAACTTCAGAAGAATGTGCGGGAATGTCTTGACACGGTATTTTATTTTGCGATTCCGATCTGTTTCTGTATGTTTGTCCTGGCAAGACCGATCTATTACCTGATGTACGGGGCCGCAAATCTCAATTATGGCGAAAGTGCACTGCGGTGGTCGAGTTTTCTTGCCCTCGCAACTACCATTACCCCGATCTGCAGTTCGATGATGATGACGCTTCATTTCCGCAAGGCAAGTATTTTCTATCTGTTTGTCGGCTTTGTGGTGAAATGCATTTCGTTCTATCCGCTGATCCGGTATACCGGCTACAGCGGCGCGATCACATCAAGTGTTCTTTGTTCTGTGACGATCATTTATCTGTGTCTCGCAAAGATTTCCAACAAGTATCATGTGAATTATTCGCTGACATTCATTCGTGCGATGAAGATGCTGCTGTGCTGTATGTGCATGAACGGAGCCTTTGTCCTTATGCGTCTTGTCGGCTTCAATATTGTTGAAAACAACCGGCTGCTTGCGCTTTTCCAGATGGCAGTGTACGGCATTATCGGCGCCGGGGTATATTTCTATGTCAGTATTCTTATGAAGCTCCCGCAGGCGATCTTCCATATCAGTTCCATGCGGGAATTCGTAAAACGTCTTATCAAGGGACAGCTTAATCAACGTCGGAGATCTTCGTGATGCGTCTTGATAAAATGCTTGCGGACATGGGAATCGGGACGCGGAATGAGATCCGAAAGGCATGCCGGGACTGCCGGATTGCCGTAAACGGGGAGTATGTCCGAAACCCGGCAGTTCATGTTGATCCGGAATCCGACAGGGTAACCGTTGATGAAGAACCGGTGCTTTATCGGAAATACATGTATTTCATGCTGAACAAACCGCAGGGAGTGATCAGTGCGGTGCGGGATAACCGGATGACCGTACTTGATCTTATTGACTGTCCGGTAAAGGGTCTGTATCCGGTAGGGCGGCTTGATTCGGATACAGAGGGCCTGCTTCTGATTACCAATGACGGGCCGCTGGGGCATCAGCTGCTTTCGCCGAAGCATCATGTCGAAAAGGAATATCATGTGACCGTAAAAAATCCGCTGAAGGATTCCGATACTCAGCGGATTGCGTCCGGATTGCGAATCGACGGCGGGGAGGTATGCCTGCCGGCGAAGATGATCCTGCTGGATGATCTGCATTGCCGTATTGTTATTACAGAAGGCAGATATCATCAGGTAAAGCGGATGTTTCGCGCGCTGGATAACGAAGTGACTGCCCTGAAACGGATCCGGATGAAACATCTGGTTCTGGATGAAACACTCGCACCCGGCGAATACCGGGAGCTGACGGATGACGAACTGAATGATCTCAGAGGATCGACGAGCGAAGCTTCTGCCGGCTGAATACACCGGTTGCCGCATACTGTTCAAGGGTTTCAATTACTGCATCGGTAAGCGGGGTCGGGGTCGAACTCCCGGAGGTTACTGCGATCCGGTTCTTTCCCCGGATCATATCTTCTGTCAGGTCATCTGCAGTTTCAATCAGCAGTGCAGCGGGAATGCCCGCTTTTTTCCGATTTCACGCAGCTGATTTGAATTGTTGGAATGAGGATCTCCGACTACGATGAGAAGGTCTGTGTTCTTCAGATCCATTACCGCTTTCTGCCGCATGGTTGTGGCAGTACAGATTTCCGGATTTACAACCGCATCCGGATACTGTGTTCGGCAGGCTTCAATCAGATCGGATGTGTCGAGAATCGACAGGGTGGTCTGGTTGGTGATCATAACGTTTTCCAGCGGCCCAAGGGATGAAAGATCTTCGGCAGAAGAAATGAGATGAACCCGGTCACTGATACCGAGAGCTCCTTCCGCTTCCGGATGATTTCGTTTGCCGATATACAGAACATCCCCGGAAGAAACATGCTCGCGGATCAGGCGGTGCGTCTTTTCAACATCCGGGCAGGTCGCATCCACAATCGTCAGCCCTTTATCAGCAGCCTTTTTAAAGACAGCATCGCTGACCCCGTGTGCGGTAAAGATTACGATACCGGAATCAATCTGATCCAGCAGTTCAAGACGTGTTTTGCCGGAGGCTTCCAGGCACCGGATTCCGAGTTTTTCACATTCTTCAACCACAAAACGGTTATGAACGATCATTCCGAGCATACTGATCGGCTGACCGGGATATTCTTCTGCTGTTTTACGGGCAATGCGGATCGCACGTACAACACCCTGGCAGTAACCCCGAGGGACAACTTTAACAATCTCCATAGAACCTCCGCTCCAAATCCATTATAATTGGGATGATTTTCAGGAAAGAGTATATTATGAAAAAATTTACGGATTTTAATCTGCATAAAAAAACGATGCGGTTTATAGAGATCAACGGATTTAAGACGCCGACACCGATTCAGGAAGAAGCGATTCCCGCAATCCTGAAAGGGAAGGATGTGATCGGGCTTTCAAAAACCGGAACCGGAAAAACGCATGCCTATCTGATTCCCATTATGGATCGGGTTGATTCCTCGAAGAAGGAAGTACAGGCGGTAATTACGGCTCCGACCAGAGAACTTGCATCTCAGATTTTTGATAAGGCAAAGCGGATGACCGAAGTTGATCCGGCTCTTTCCGTTCGGCTTTATGTCGGCGGAAAAGACCGGGAAAAGGACCTGAAGCAGCTGAAGACATCGCAGCCGCATATCGCAATCGGAACACCGGGGCGCATCCGGGATCTGTTTCTGAATGAAGGGGCACTTCGGATCGACAAAGCTCCGATTCTGATCGTGGATGAAGCGGATATGACCCTGGAATACGGGTTTCTTGATGAAATCGATGCGTTTGCCGGCCGGATGGCTGAGAACCTTCAGATGGCCGCCTTTTCCGCTACCATGCCGGATCAGCTGAAACCGTTCCTGAAGAAATACATGCATCAGCCGGTCACATTCCGGATTGAAGAATCCCGGTTTACACCGGAAATCACCCATGTTCTGGTTCCCTGTTATCACCATACCTATGAAGAGGTGATCCGTTCCATTCTTCCCGGATTTCAGCCGTATGTCTGCCTGATCTTTGCGAACACGAGAGAGACTGCCCATGAAATTGCGGAGGATCTTCGTTCCATGAAGCTTCCGGTAACGGAACTGCATGGGGATCTTGAAAGCAGAAAGCGCAAACAGGCAATGAAGGAAATTCAGCTTGGCATCAATTCCTATGTTGTGGCGACGGATCTCGCCGCAAGAGGGATTGATCTTGATACGGTTACGCATGTCATTTCGTGCGGATTTCCGGAGGATCTGGAGTTTTATGTGCACCGTGCCGGACGTACGGCCAGAGCCGGATCAACCGGTACGTGCTATGCGCTGTACAAAGAAGGAGACGATGCGGCGATCCGTTCTCTGATGAAATCGGGAATCCGGTTTGAACACCGGCGTTATCGGGCAAACGGCTGGCAGGACCTGCATCCTTACGGTCAGAAGCGTCTGAAAAAAGATGATGAAATCGAAAAGCAGATCGCGATGATCATGACGAAAAAGAACACAAAGGTGAAACCCGGATACAAGAAAAAGCGGGCTGCCCAGATCCAGCAGATTCACCGGAAAAAGAAACGGGAATTTATCCGTTCCAAGATAAAAGAAGAGAAACTTGCAAGGTATAAGGAAACCAGCCGCAAGGAGAATAAAGAATGATTATCGGCTCTCATGTTTCGATGAGTGCGCCGGAGTATGTGCTCGGGTCGGTAAAAGAAGCGCTTGGCTACACGGTGCGAATGCATTGATGCTGTATACGGGTGCCCCGCAGAACACAAAGCGGAAAGCGGTTGAAGAACTGCGGATTGCGGAAGCGAAAACGGCGATGAAGGAAGCAGGGATTCCGATGGAACATCTGATCGTTCATGCGCCGTATGTCATCAATCCGGCAAATACAACAGATGAACGGGTCATGGATCTTGCCCGTACGTTTCTCATTGAGGAAACGAAACGTACTGCCGCTATCGGAGCTTCCTATCTTGTACTGCATCCCGGCAGTTTTACAACGACGGATCTCGATACCGGAATTGCGGGTGCGGTAAGACAGCTGAATGACGCTTCTTCCGAGTTTGCGGAAGGAGTGACGGTCTGTCTAGAAACAATGGCCGGAAAGGGCAGTGAAATCGGCTGGCGTCTGGAACAGCTCGCTGACCTTCTGTCGGGGCTTCATACGAATGAC
>CAJOLG010000084.1 GCA_905235315.1 uncultured Solobacterium sp.
CCTGAAGGAAGTGGGCCAGGTGACCACCGGACTTTCGGACTTCATGGAATCTACGGAGCAGCCGCTCCAGAACGCAGACGATCTGTGCGGGAGTCAGTTCAGCTACGGGATATCATTTGGATCGCTTTACGAGCTTCTCGAACGTAACGGATTTGCGGTAAGCGGTACTCCGGAACACTATTCGTTTTGCTCGGCAGACGGTACGGAATATGAGATTTCGTATTCCTTCCGGCATCCGTCAGCGGAAGGGGGCGAGGGGTATTATTATTTGAAAAACGGAGAAGAAACCGATATGCCGTACTTTTTCTATAACCATTTCACTGCGGGAAGAGTGAAGGACCTCTTTGGACTGAACGTTTCCGAATACTGGATGGCGGAGCGCTGAAACAAACCAAACCGAAAAACAGAGATCCGTCTGTGATACGGTTTCATGTATTTTTCTTGCGGGCGCAGTCGTTATCTTCGGATGGAATTGGTATAATCTTTTGATGTATGGATGCTGTATTACTTCTGCACAAGCCCAGCGGGATGACCAGTTTTGACGCAGTAAACCGCTGCCGACGGGTATTACATGAAAAAAAGGCCGGGCACACCGGAACTCTGGATCCCAACGCAAGCGGGCTCATGATTATCCTGTTTGGGCGCTATACAAAATTTCTTCCTTACTGTGTAAAGAATCACAAACATTATGAGGCCGGTTTTTGTTTTGGGATCGATACCGATACGCAGGATATCTGGGGAAACCGGATTACAGATCGTGAACCGCATCCGCATACACTGGAAGAAGTGCAGGCAGCTGCCGATTCCTTTCTTGGCGAAGGAACCCAGGTACCGCCGATGTATTCTGCCATAAAGGTAAACGGCAGAAAGCTTTACGATCTTGCACGAAAAGGGGAAACCATTGAGCGGGAACCCCGTCCGGTAACCATTGACCGGATGGATGTGACACAGGATCCGGATGGCTGGAAACTTTCCGCTACGGTATCCGGAGGGACGTATATCCGTACGCTGATCCATGATCTTGGCATTAAGGTAAATGACTGCGCTGTGATGACCTCACTGGTGCGGACAGGAATCGAAACGATTTCGCTGTCGGAGGCATGTACACTGGAACAGCTTCAGACAAGACCTGCATTTGTGCCGGCAGAACGGGTGCTTGATCCTTCGATCCCGAGGATGGAAGCGCCGGATTATGACGCCGTCATTCACGGCAGAAGCATTTCAATGGACTGTGACGCTCCGCTTGTACTGTTCGAAAAAGAAGGACAGGTGCTTGCGGCTTATACAAAGCGGGAAGATGATCGCTATCACTGCCAGAGGGGATTGTTATGAGAATTGATACCATCAGTCTGAAACGTGTTTATAAGCCAAAAACCCCTGTTGTGGCCTGCATCGGATTTTTTGACGGTGTTCACAAAGGACATCAGGAATTGATCCGCCGTACGGTTGAACTGGCACGCGAATACAACTGTTCCACAGCGTTAATAACATTTGAACCGGATCCATGGGTCACCATCTGCAATACGCTTCCCCAGGATCTTGAGCATCTTACCACTTCAGGACAGAAAAACGTTCTTGCGTTCAAATACGGAATTCAGAATATCTATTATCTGGATTTCACAAAAGAAATGGCTGCTCTCACTCCGGCTGCGTTTATTCAGCAGGTTCTCGGTCAGCTGAACCTGAAAGCACTTGTATGCGGATATGATTTCCGCTTCGGCGCCAGGGGAGAAGGCGATGCACAACTGCTGAAACGGAGTGTTCCTTTTCCGGTGGAGGTGGTCGAAGAAATCAGTTATAACGGCGAAAAAATATCCAGTTCCCGCATCGTGAAGTGTGTAAAAGCCGGAGATTTTCTTTCCGCATACGAACTGCTTGGGCATCCGTTTACCATGGACGGCACGATAATTACCGGGAATCATATCGGAAAAACACTGAGTACACCGACCGCAAATCTGGGCTACAGCAGCGAATATGTGATTCCGAAGATCGGGGTATATTCCGGACATATGAAAGTCCGCGGGAAACTGTTCGGTGCGATGATCAATGTCGGGCATAATCCGACGGTCAATTACAGCAGAACTGTTTCCATCGAATCCTATCTGTTCAATTTCAACCACGATATTTACGGGGAACGGGTATCCCTGATTTTTGAACAGTATGTACGCGGTGAACGGAAGTTTAAGAATACGGATAACCTGGTCCTGCAGCTCGAACAGGACAAGGAAGCGGTCCGTAAACTGCTTGGATTATGAATATTGAATTTACAGCGCGTATGAAGGATCTGCTCGGCGATGAATACGCAGAATACGAATCTTCCTTCGCTGAGCCGGCCGTACGCGGCATACGGATCAATACATTAAAGCGTCCCAATGAAAAAATAAGCGGTATCTGCCTGTCCCAAAGCCCGTTTGCCCGCAACGGCTGGATTCTGGATCCGGCCTGCAGTGTCGGCAATACGCCGGAATACCTGTGCGGACATGTTTATCCCCAGGAGCCAAGTGCTTCCTTCGCGGTAACCGCACTGGATCCCAGGCCCGGCATGCGGGTACTCGATCTCTGTGCTGCCCCCGGCTCCAAAAGCACGCAGATTGCGGAATGCCTTCAGAACGAGGGCCTTCTTGTCGCGAATGAAATCAATACGCCGCGTGCCAGAATCCTGAAGGAAAATCTGGAGCGATGCGGATGTGCGAATGCGATCATTCTGAATAACCGTCCGACGGAACTGGCGGATGTATTCGGCGAGTTTTTCGATGCAGTACTTTGTGATGCGCCGTGTTCCGGCGAAGGGATGTTCCGCAAGGAACCCGATGCGGAGAACCAATGGTCTGTAAATCATGTACTGGCCTGCGCCCAGCGTCAGCGGCTGATTCTGGAAGACGCTGCACGCTGTCTGAAGCCGGGAGGAATCCTTGTCTACAGCACCTGTACGTTTTCACCGGAAGAAAATGAACAGAACATCGCCGCCTTTGTGGCGGGACATCCGGAGTTTGAAGTGATTCCGATTGCGGCGTCCGGCGGAAGAAACGGGATTGATCTTGGGTTCAACACGGCACTGACAAGACGTATTTATCCGATGGACGGCGGGGAAGGACACTTTGTCGCAAAACTGCGCAAAAAGGGAGAATCAACGGAAACCGGGTATTCTCTGCTGCACTCGCAGCCGCCTGTCAAGGAAGCTCTGGAATTCCTGAATACCCATCTTGAACGGCCCTTTCCGTACCTTTATGTCCGCAATGATACGGTATACGGGGGAACCCATCCGTTTATTGACTGCCGCGGGCTTCATCTGATCCGGCATCAGATCATGCTTGGCACCGTGAAGAACCGGCGGTTTGAACCATCGCATGCGCTTGCCATGTCCGCATGGGGTGAACTGAATCCCTGTTTTGAAATGACGGAAGAGCAGTTCGATGCATATCGGCGCGGGGAGACACTGCGGGGAAATGCGGAAAAAGGGTGGATGGCAGCCGGCATCCGCGGTATGCGGGCAGGGCTTGTCAAAAGTGACGGTCAGATTCTGAAAAATCATTATCCGAAAGCATTTCGGATTCGATAAAACCGGAGGTTGATTATGGAACTTGAACTGTTCCAGTTTATTGATGAAGTGATTCGAATTTATGATCTTCGGCGTGCCAGTTTTGAATACGCGGAAGGACTTTTAAAAGAACATTTTTCTTCGCTTCAGGGGATACCGTCGGGGAGTGTTGTCGGCGTATTTTCAAGGGTCAAAAGCAGGGACAGTCTCCGGGAAAAACTTCTCAGAAACAAACTGTACCTTACTTCGAAAACACCGGAAGATGCGATCGATTCCCTGTCCGATCTGATCGGAATCACGATCGAATGCCGGTTCATTCGCAACGAGGCGGAGATCTATCATAATCTTTTTCAGGATTTCAGTGAACTGAATGAAGACGGGAAGGCAATCTCTCTCACCAATCCGGATATTATCCTGAACCTAGGGATGGCTCAGCCCCAGCTTCAGAGAAACGGGTTTGCCATTTATCGTCTTGACGGAGAATATCGGTTTAATGACCGGTATATCCGCTTTGAACTGCAGATCAAGTCCCTGGTTCATCGATTCTGGAGTGAAATTGAACACGAAGTCGTATACAAGAATCAGGAAATGGTGCGCAATGCGAGGTTCATGCGGAAAATGCTTGGATCGATTCGTGACAGTCTTGATGTGGTGGATCATCAGCTTGAAACGGTATATACGGAAATGCTGATGGAATCCCGCGAGGCGGAAATCGGCATTGATGAACGAACCTTCAAGACGATGCTTTCTTCTTCTCTGAATGAGCTGTTTATCAGTAAGATGAAAGAAACGGTAGGGTTCTCCACGACGTTTAAAAACGACTCCGCGATTCTGGCACAGTATATTTACATTGATGATTTCCTGATGAAAGAGCGTTCCGAGACAAGGATGATTGAGTTTCTTGAAACCCTGAACACGCTTCAGAACCGCGATATCAATCTGAAAGATCCACTGGTCATCAGCGGGGAGGAGGAATCCAATGACCCGTTTGTGAAGACACTTTCCGATTACTTTATGTCTGTCGTCAATGTTGATTTTGAATGGCACGCATTCTTTGTGATTCTCTGTGAACTTCAAAGCGGGAATGCCAGATCGGATATTCTGCGTTTTGCGGAAGTGATCGGATCCCTTCTGATTCAGCCGAAGTGGTATTCAGAACGGTTCGCCGCATTGCCCGGAGAGGATGCGGAAACCATCCGTGCGTTCTTTAAAACAACCCTTGCGGAAGGCATGGTCCGCTCTGATTCGATTCATATGATCCATGAGGAGTATCTGCTGGATCTGATGAATTATTTCTGGGGTTTTGTGGAAAATATCGACTCGCAAATTGAGTCACTGGAAGAATTTGAAGAGATAAAACCGGCGATTTATGAGAAAATGACTCATGACATCAGCGGGATGCTGAAACGGGAGCGTATCTCGTAATTCTTCGCAGGAATGTTTATAATAGTTCTGTTCCGAAACAGAAGAGGTAAAGGATATGGATTATGTAATTCTTAAGCAGGACAGCGCAAGCGGAATGATCGCAATCAATAAATCGGTTTTTCAGGTAATTGCGGAAATCACGCTGCGGGATATCGATAATATTGTGGTGCCTGCCGCAAACTCATTTCAGAAAAAGCCGGTATCGGTAAAAATTGAAAACAATCAGCTTAAGATTGAGGCGGATGTACGTGTTAATTACGGCGCAAATGTAACGGATACCTGCGGTCTTGCACAGTCCAAGATTTATGAGAATATTACATTTATGACCGGATACAAACCGGCTGATGTCACGGTCAATGTGGTTGGATTCGAGATCTGACTTCAGCGTGGAATTACAAAACCAGATTCGTATATTAAAACGAACAGGGATGTAAACGTTAACAATGGAGGTGCATCTGATGAATAATGAGAATCAAGTAAAACCTGAAGATGTTCTTGAAAAGGTTCAGGGCGGAGTCAATCTGAATGGCTCAGGCAAAGACCTGGCAGACAATCTTGCCGGTATTAAAGTCGGCGTCCAAATTAATAAAGATGCCAAAAATACAGGCGGAAACAACAATATCTTCAAGAACGAGAAGTAATCGGTCATGTAAGAGAACCAAATGCGGAATCTTATTAAATTCCGCATTTTTTCTATTGACGAAAGCCGGTCTTAACGATACTATTATCGAGGTAAACGGAAAGCAGAAGCACCGCTTCTCACCTGAGTGTCCCGAGGGACCTGGGTACCATGCCGGATAAGTATGTTTATTCGATACATGGCAGGTGCGGATTCTGTACCTGCTTTTGTTTACGTAGGAGGTAATGCTTGAAGTATATTAAACCGAAACGGAATGTACCGGAAGAACTTGTAAATGAAAACATTAAATTTCATGAGGTGCTTGTCATAAGTCCGGAGGGCGAGCAGCTGGGGGTAATGGATCGCAGAACAGCGATTCAGACTGCACAGGATCTCGGCCTTGACCTTTATTGTGTGGCACCGAATGCGAAGCCGCCTGTATGCAAAATTCTTGATTTCGGAAGATATCACTTCAATGAGCAGAAAAAAGCTCGTGAAGCAAAGAAGAAGCAGCATACGACTGAAATCAAACCGCTTCGTCTGTCGCCTGTCATTGATCAGCATGATTTTGACACCAAGCTGAAACAGGCCAGAAAATGGATGGAAGAAGGTCAGAAAGTAAAGATCGATATGCGTTTCCGCGGCCGTATGATCACCCGGAAAGAAGTGGGTGAGGCGGTCATGAACAAGTTCATTGAGCAGATCTCCGATCTGGCGGTTGTCGATAAACAGCCGAATATGGAAGGCAATACGATGTCTGTCGTGCTGTCTCCCAGAAAGAAGTAGGAAACGGGAGGAGTTAGAATGAAGGCTAAAGCTAAAAAACCTAAGAAGATCCGGATGAAGACTAAGAAGACCTTCGCAAAGCGCGTTAAGGTTACCGGTTCCGGCGAGCTGAGACGTCATCACAACTATGTATCTCACTTTGCTGCAAACAAGTCTCACAAGCAGAAGAAGCACCTCGGAAAACCGACACTGGTGCACAAGACCGATGTGAAGCGTGACAGTCAGCTTCTTCAGGGTTAATTAAGGGAGGCACAAAATGAGAGTAAAAGGATCTACACCGACTCGTAACCGTCGGAAGAAAGTACTTAAGCAGGCGAAGGGCTATTTCGGCTCCAAGCATCTTCTGTACCGGACTGCCAATGAGCAGGTAATGCATTCAATGAAGTACAGCTACATTGGACGCAAACAGACAAAGCGTGATATGCGCAAGCTCTGGATTGCCCGTATCAATGCGGCTGCACGGACGAATGATCTCAGCTACAGCACACTGATGCACGGTCTCAAGGTTGCCAATGTCAACGTTAACCGCAAAATGCTGAGTGAGATCGCAATTCATGATCCGAAGGCATTCACGGATCTTTGCGATACCGCAAAGAAAGCTCTTGCGGCGTAAGGAAAAACAGGTATAATTAAGGAGCTTCAGGCTCCTTATTATGGCATGTTGGTGAAGCGGCTTAACACACTGCCCTCTCAAGGCAGCATTCACGGGTTCGAATCCCGTACATGTCACTGCAGAAAAGGCATATCCGGTATATGCCTTTTTATCTAATTTACCGGAGAAGCCCCCGTTCTCTATAGAGCGGGGATGAATCCGAAATAACTTAATATTATAATATTGTAAAATTGTTTTCACTGTACGCAATAAGGTACACTGCATTCCGTGTAATCTGATAAAGTACAGGTATGAATAAAAAGATGATCGCTGTCAGATGCAGATTGTATCTGAATCAGGAACAGACAGAATATGCAGTAAAGACTCTCGGTGCCTGCCGGTATGTCTACAATCTGTTTCTCGATACATGGGATACAGTATACAGATATACGGGAAAAGGAATGTCATACAA
>CAJOLG010000085.1 GCA_905235315.1 uncultured Solobacterium sp.
CTCTGTTATTCCTGAATATCAACCTCCATCACCATTCCCAACTTCAGGAGTCGTGTCCGGGCTTGGCTCCTGTGTCGGTTCCGGGGTTGGCTCCGGGGTCGGATCCTGTGTCGGTTCCGAGGTTGGTTCCGAGGTCGGCTCCTGCGACGGGGTTGCACTGGCATCTGCCTGCTGCTTCTCACTCTGTGTCTCATAACATCTCGATGTCACATCGGACCAGAAATATCCATACTGTGCACATGCATTTGCGGAATTAATGTCCGCCGCTCTCGGCTTTTCATTCTCTGCATTCTTCATGTCACTTTCCGTATTGAAGCACTGCTGCAGTTTATCCGACCACACAAAGTTCAATGCCGTACACGATGCCTGATCTTTAACCTGCGATGCGTTGGTCGGTGTTGTTGTCGCAGACGCATTGTTCTGGACAACCGTTACCGAGATGCCGGTGATACTGCCGATGGATGTGCCTGCCGCCACACTCTGCGAGAGGATGGTTCCTTCAGGCTGTGAAGCATCCTGGACATACGTGATCGACAGCGGAATTCCCTGCGCATTGCAGAAGGACTGGAGTGTACCGATATTGCGTCCGACATAGTTGCCGATGGTTGTCGGCACATCGCTTGCGATGATGGTTTCGTTATAGACTTCCGCAGAAATCGTCGGAACGTAGAAGTCCCAGTTGACCGACCACTGCAATGCCGGATCATGAGAGATCGGAGATGAGAGATCGATATTCCGGGTGATCGCCTTTGCGGTATCCGCAAGGGATCCCTGCCAGAGACGGTAGATATACAGCGACATCTGAAGACCCTCATCCCAGAGTCCGCTGGAATAACCGGTAACCCGGCTTCCCTGCATCAGGATGATCTTTTCAACATGTTCCTGGTCGTAATAGCGATTGGCCTTCTGCAGTACATAGTTCATGAAACCGGTCATCTGCTGTAACGACATATTGGTCTGAATGTTGTCCCCTGCCGCATCCATGACATTGAGCAGCGTATTGATATCACGGGTCCGCATGATCTTGCGGAGAATCGCCGTGATTACTTCCTGCTGGTGTTCCTGGCGGGCAAAGTCGCCGGTCGCGAACAGATGCCGTTCCCGGGCAAATGCGAGTGCCTGCTCGCCATTGAGCAGTACATCCTCACCGGCCGGTACCCAGACGGTGTACGCGCCGCGTTCACTGTCGGAATTCTGGCCGACGAATTCAATCGGGCTGTCGACAACGATGCCGCCCAGTGCGTCTACCACTTCGACAACACCCTTGAAGTTGGTATCCACGTAATAGTCGACTTTGATGCCGGACAGTTTTTCGATGGTCGCAATCAGGCAGTCGCGGCTGACCGCGTGTGCCGCATTCAGCTTGGAGGAATTGCCTCCATAGCACGTAATCGGAACATAGGAGTCCCGGGCAAAGCTGGACATCGTGACCTTCATCGAGATCGGGTTTACACTGCAGAGAATCATCGTATCGGATAATCCGTCCGCGTTACCGATCAGCAGTACGGTGAACGGTTCTTTGGTCAGGTCTTTGTCGGATCCGGATGTGTTTTCAATGGTGATGGTTTCCTCAAAATCCAGAATCGATGCGGTGTTTCCCAGGAAGCTTTCCATCCCTGGTTCGTTGCCGAACATGCTCTGATAGTTGGTCGGAAGCATCGCGCAGTCGATCTGTTCATTGAACAGCGCGAGGATCAGAGAAGAATAATCCTGGAATTCTTCAAACGAGGCGTTGATTCCTTCTGCCTCAATCCGGGATCTGCCGAGCTCTGCCGTATGAGTTCCGACCGCATAGCCGACGGTTCTGCCGTTGAGCTGGGAGATATCCGTAAGGGTCTGGGTGCCGTCTTCCGAATACACCACAAGACTGGTGGAAACGGATTCTGTCGTAGTTGACGCAGTGATCTTGTCTACATTCTTGTTCACCCTAAGCATGGCATAGGCGCCGTAAACACCGATCAGCAGGAGGATGACCGCAAGCGCAACGCCGGTGAAATAGATCGGTTTCATCTTTGTGCGGATTCCGGTTAACAGAGCCACGTTCATGGCAATCAGAAGCAGGATGCTCAGAATATTCACAAGGATGAATGTCTGGCCGCTCAGATTGGAGAAGCGGGTCGCGTTGTACAGTGTGAAAATAACCGCAGCGTTGGCAATGACCGCCAGCACGGTGACAACGATATTCAGATTGGTAATATCGGACCGAAACCGTTTCGAACTTTGCTTTTTTGCCATGGTTTAACCCTCACTTCCCGCTTCCGGCGATGCGGACGCATCGGGTTCCGGATCGTCGGTGCTGCTGTCGGCGCCGCCGTTCTGTGCTTCCCATGCTTCAACGGAAGGCATATCGTAGAACTCAACGATCTCAAAACGGCCGTCATGATCAACAACCTGGAACCGCATCCGGTTCGGGAAATCCGCGGTATTGACCGCAGTATCTTCATACGTCCACTTCACCTGCACCTGATAACAGGGATAGGTTTCTGCCGGATCAACACTCTGAACCGTAAAATCATCGGTCCGGAATGTCGGAACTTCGGTGGTGATTTCCTTTACCTGAATCAGGTTGGCGCGTCCGTACTGCGATATGTAAAGATCCATATCGGAGTTCGGATACCACCGGTTCCATTCTTCAAATTTGGAATACTTCTCCGCAAAGATATACTGCAGACCGCCGACTTCGTAGTTGCCGTCTTTGTTCGTCCAGGTGAAATAATCCGAAACGAAGTTGTAAACGACCGCTTCGGCGATTTCTTCCGGGTTTCCTCCCTTGAGGGAATCCGTCAGTTTCTGAAAGTATTCTTTTTCGATGTCGGTCGGATTGTTTCCGATGATATAGACATCGTTCTTCATTGACTGCCCGGTATTGCTGGTCATGCCGTCTTCCGTGCCCTGGTTGGCAACACTGCTGTTGCGCACAACCAGAACGGTATTCACGATCAGGGCAACGATGGTCACTGCACTGACCGCAAGTAAAACGATCATCAGTATCTGATTGATCTTGCGGTGTTTTGCTTTAACGGGATCTGCCGGCCGCTTTTTGCGGGCTGCGGCAGGTTTCTTTTTTTCTACAGGCTGTTCGTTATGTACAGACACAGGGAACCTCCTTTACTCGTATTTCCGCCTTACGATGTAATGCGGACGTTTGCGGACTTCATCATAGGTTTTGGCAAGATACTCGCCGAGAATCCCGCTGGCCAGCAGGATCGCGCCGCCCAGAAAGAGGACGAGGCAGATCAGGACTGCGTTGAAGGCAATCGCTTTTCCGCACAGGATGCAGATCAATTGAACCAGCAGAACAATGCCCATGATGACGGTCAGAAAGCCTCCGACCCAGAATGCAATGGACAAGGGCATATTCGTGTATTCGATAATACCGTCAAGGGCATACCGTACCAGTTTCCAGAAGGACCATTTGGTTTCTCCGGCTACCCGTTCGACATTTTCGTATTCAAGATATTCGCATTTATAACCGACCCATACAAACAGACCTTTGGAGAACCGGTCGTATTCTTCCAGCTCAAGGATACTGTCGATGACCTGACGTTTCATGAGACGGAAGTCCCGGGCACCGTCAACGATCTCCACTTCGGTATAGCGGTTGATCAGCTTATAGAACTGGCGGGCAAACCAGGAGCGGATCTTCGGCTCTCCCTTGCGGGTTACACGCCGGGTCCCGACTACATCGTCGCCGTTCTTTTCCATTACCTCAAACATCCTCGGAAGATACTCGGGCGGATCCTGCAGATCGGTATCCATGACCGTGACATAATCTCCCTTCGCCTCTCTGAGCCCTGCCAGCATGGCGCTCTCCTTGCCGAAGTTGCGGCTGAAGTCAATAATCTTCACCCGGCCTTCTCCCCTGTCATGCAGGGCGCACAGTTTTTCCAGCGTGGCATCTTTCGAGCCGTCATTTACAAACAGAATTTCATATTCCATGTCCATGGTTTTCAGGACACCGGTTAACGCGTCGTAAAAAAGTTCGACGGTTTCCTCTTCGTTATAGCATGGCACTACAACTGACAAAAGCGACATATAAAAACCTCCGAAACTCTTCCTATTATACCCGATACTTATAATATAAACAAAGCCCGGGCCAAAAACCCTCCCGGGTGAAAGAAAAGGAAGCTTCCGCTTCCCTGTCTGTTTCTGCCGTTATCTTGCTTTCGCCGCAAGCTCCTTGAGACGGGACTCCGGTACGAAGCCGACGATCCCATCAACCTTTTCGCCGTCCCGGAATACCATCAGCGCAGGAATCGACATGATGCCGTAGCGCTGAGCAAGCTCGCCGACCTGATCAACATCGACTTTGACAAACTTTATGTCCGTCTCTTCTTCAGAGATCTTCTCAACGAGCGGACCTACCATTTTGCAGGGGCCGCACCATGTGGCGAAGAAATCCACAAATACCGACTTGTTGGAGCTGAGCACTGCATCAAATTCAGCAACGGATTTGACCTGTTCAACCATAGTTTTTTACTCTCCTTTACAGTTCTGATTATTTCATCGAATGGAGGCAGTTGGCAACCATTATGCCCGGCTGAAACGGGAAGGAATGCTATAATTTAGAAAACAAAGAAAAGGAAAAAACAGATCATGAGCGAATTCAGTATGAACAACGGTGTGATTACAGCCACCGTCAGTGAACACGCCGCAGAGATGCACAGTCTGAAGCGGATCGATAACGGAATCGAGTACCTCTGGCAGGGAGATCCCGCCTTCTGGGCAGGCCGCAATCCGACGCTGTTTCCGATGGTCGGCTCCACCTGGAACAAAGAAGTCCATCTCAAGGGAAAGGTCTATCATATGGGCAATCACGGCTTCACCCGGAACAGCGAGTTCAAATGCATCGAACACGATGATACGCATGTGGTCATGGAGCTCACCGACAGTGAAGAAACCCTGGCCCAGTATCCCTATCATTTCTCCCTTCAGAATACCTATGCCATTCATGAAAACAGCCTGACCGTAACCTGCCGCCTGGAAAACCGCAATGCGGAGACCATGCCGTTCAATTTCGGCTTCCACCCGGCCTTCAATGTGCCTATCGGTCCGGATGGAAACACTGCAGAGACCGTGATCCGCTTTGATCAGCCCGAACTGGTCAGCGGTACGGAAACCACCGTGCTTGAACTGGATCCCGACACCCTGGCAAAGACCGTCATTCTCACGGATCCGAAAAGCAGCACCTATACCCTGACGGACGGCGTTCACTCGCTTACCGTTACCGCCCCGGGTTTTCCCTGGTGTGCATTCTGGAGTCCGCACGCACCGTTTGTGTGCATTGAGCCCTGGCACAGCCATGCGGATTTTGAAAAGACGGAAGTCCCGTTTGAGAAACGGGAAGGAACAATCCTGCTGGAAGCCGGCGGAGTATTCGAGACCGGCTACACGATAACCGTCGATTGAATTCCTTATAACATGTTATAATTACGCAGTGCCTTTCGGCACTGTGTTTTCATTGGGTTATGGCGAAGTCTCAAGGTGTAGGAAAAAAGAAAAAAAAGCGCCGTGTCAAGGCCAGTATCCGCCGCAACTTCCGGCAGACACTGATCGTACTCGGGATGATGATCGTTTTAGTCGGTCTGTTTTTCTATATTGCCCTTCTGATCATTCTCAAAGGCCCTTCCCCGACGTTCTCCAACATGGTTGTTTCCACGATGTGGGAAACACGGCGCGGGAAAGCCATTGTGAGCGCCATGTTTACGGAAGACGAGATTGAAGCGATCCTTTCCAAAAACTCCGTGGAAAACGCAAGCACGATCGCCAACGTCACAGATAATGACTACAGCGAATACATTGTGACCGAAGCCCGTAAAGACAAGATCGATGTCATCGATGTCAGCGGCGGAACCTACAAGGGAAAGCTGATGATCGTTTACGATCCCTCCCGCATTGAACTCGGTGTCAACTCTCTGATGCCCGGCGGAAATACCGGGTATTCGGTACAGGACTATGTGGAAGAGATCGGGGGTGTTGCCGGTATCAACGGCGGCGGCTTTGATGACCCCAACGGCAAGGGCGACGGTTCCATTCCGCAGGGCATTGTGATTCATAACTCCCAGATCGTCTTCGGCAAACCGGAAGACTATGAATGCCTGATCGGGTTCAATACGGCAGATCATCTGATCGTCGGATATATGACCGGCCAGGATGCGCTCGACTGGGGAATTACGGATGCGGTCACCTTCGGCCCGGTGCTCGTCTATGACGGGCATGCCTGTGCCATCACCGGAAACGGCGGCGGTCTGAATCCCCGCACCATTATCGGACAGCGTGCAGACGGAGCGGTTTTACTGCTTGTCATTGACGGACGGCAGACCTCATCGCTCGGTGCTTCCTATGAAGACTGCATCAATATCATGCTTGAACATGACGCAATCGTTGCCGCAAATCTTGACGGAGGATCCAGTTCCGTCATGTATCTAAACGGCAAAATCATAAACAACGTAGTTTCAATGAACGGAGAACGGCTGGTACCTACCGCATGGGTCGTGAAGTAGACGTCAAGTTAAAACCGAAGAAAGCATACAGCGAGCAGCTCAGAAGCGGAGCGCAGTTTTATTCCGGTCTTCTGAAGCTTTTCATTGCGGTAACCCTGCTGGGGATTCTGGTATGCGGGTATCTGTACTTCTGGCTCTATCGGTATGAGCGCCAGTCGGTCAACGGCGCCCTTACCCAGTATGTAAAGGATGTCACGGACCGCAAATGGGACAAGGTCTACTACGATGACTCCCGCTACTTCACGGAGCTCAACACAAAAGAAAGCGTGGTGGACTTCCTGCTGTATGTGTACGGTGACAAGAAACCCGGCGGAATGACATTCTCCTGGCGCGAGACTTCCGGCAATACCCAGTACTACGATGTGTATTACCGCCAGTCCTACATTGCGACCCTGGAGACCACAAAGCCCCCTGGCAGTAAAGTATGGAAAGTACGGACGCTCATCGGCTCCAACAACTATGAGATCGATACCATCAACGGCAGCACCTTCCGGATCAACGAGATCCCGATCACCACAGACTACAGCCATGAAGAGCATCACATTCCAGGCGCATATGAAGGCTATGGACTGGATGAGAAGCTGCCCGATGTCACCCGGTACTTTATCAAAAACCTTGCCGGAACCCCGGCAATCCAGACCGAGGATTCCAATCATATCTCCGTGCGGGACTGGAGCGCCTTCCGGTATTATATCGGTCCCAAGCCGACGCCGGCACAGTACAGTGACTTTGCCAATGAGATCAGCGATACGGCAATGGCCTACTGCGAATACATCACCGAAGACGGCACATTATATGATCTGACCCAGCATCTCCTG
>CAJOLG010000086.1 GCA_905235315.1 uncultured Solobacterium sp.
ACACTGTGCCTTCATCACTTATTCACGTTTGATCGCGCAGTTCCAGGTATTCTTCCAGCGTGTACTCCCCGTCGTTCATGCGGGGATCGCCCCAGACGCCGACAATAACCTTACAGCGTTCACTGATCGTTTTCAGCTCTTCTTCCCGCAGGAGGCAGTTCAGCTGATAATAATAGGCCGTATCAATATTTCCTTCCGTGTTTTCATTGCAGACCTGCAGGCTTCCCTGAAACACCGGGTCATCCGCGGATTTACGGTAGAACGCAGCAATCGCTTCTTTCCGTAAATCTTCCATCAGAGTGAGCGCCTCGCTGCCCGTTTCCGCTTCTGTATTGTCGATAAAAAGCGAGAAGCTGACATGGGTCTCAGCAAACGCTCCCTTAATCGCCATTGGTTTTCCAAGATCTTCATTTGAAACCTGCATATTGTAGTCATAACGGATGCCGGTGCCTCCGGTCAGGGAATAATTGTCTGCCATGCCGAAGCCGTGCGTTTTCCACATCCCAAACATCAGGGCTGCGCAGAGCACTGCTTCTGCCGCAAAGATGCCGAGTGTCTTCGTATCCACCTTCAGCTTTCTGCGGTAGAGGAAGCCGGCTGTGACATAGCATACCAGCAGGAGCACATACAGGACGATGAGCTCCGGACCAGGGTCCTTCATAAGAAAACTTCCGAACAGCAGCAGGAACATCACTGCATATAGATTGATTACCAGCGGATAACTCAGCGGATGATCCGAGATCTGTTCCGCACGTTCGGTCTGCCGCTCATCAAACTCCTTCCGGAGCGCAAACCATGCGCAGACCAGGAATACCGCACAGAAGATCAGATGCAGCAGATTGAAATGCCGGTAAAGCCATCCGTTCATCGACAGCAGCGCTGAGAAATTATTGACAAGCATCCAGGCCGGGGAGAGGAATACAAACAGTTCTTCGGTTGTGCCGGCAGTTCCGCCTGCGACCATCTCCATGACGATCAGTTCTCCCGCGATGCTCGCAAACAGCGGGAACATCGTATACGCCGCCATCATCACAATACCGTCAACGAAGTTGTTGCCAAGCAGGAACAGCACGCTGTTAACGGCAAGGAGCGTAATGACAAGGAATGCGGCATATCCCAGGATTGCCAGCACCCGGAGAACGGAAACATACGGCAGAGCATACAATATCCAGGCAATGACAGCCGTAATCAGGAAGTAGCCGAAGGCGATTCCAAACGCGAAGACAAGCGAGGTGATCCGCTGCTCTTTCCGGGAAACCGGAAGCGCAAAATACAGATCTGCACTGCTGCGCTTATGTACAAACGAGAAGACAAGTACCGGCAGAAGATAGGTCAGAACGAGAGAAATCGCGATTGCCGCTTTACAGGCGGAATAAAACCCGGAACCCGGCGTAAGATTGATGCCTGAGAGATTCCACATCAGTGAGACACAAACATATACCGCAAGGAAAAAGAGAATCAGGACCTTCCGTGTCCGGATCAGATATCTGAGATAATTCTTATTCATGATTCTTTTCCTCCCGGTTTTCAAGTTCATAGATAAACAGTTCTTCAAACGTGACCGGCAGCACATCCAGCAGAAGCGGATGATGTTCCGTCAGCTTCGCACGGACTTCCGCTTCTTCTCCCCGGACAGCCATCTGCACAACACGTCCTTCACTGCGGTAATTCAGAATATCAAGATCATTGAACTCATCCCGGCTGACCTCTTCCGCAAAGGCGGCCTGATACTTGTTCACCATGCCCTTCTTTTCAATGAGATCGCCGTATTCACAGATCACGCCGTCTTCGAGAATTCCGAACGAATCACAGATATCTTCCAGTTCCCGCAGACTGTGGCTGGATATGATCACCGAAAGTTTTTCTTCTTCGACCCGTTCCGCAAGGAGGCGTTTGAACTGCAGGCGCGCCAGCGGTTCCAGTCCGTCATAGGCTTCATCAAGAAGCAATAGTTTCGGATGGGTGCACAGCGCAAAGAGAATGGATGCCCTGCGCTTCATTCCCTTGGAGAAACCGGCAACCGGCTTTGCGGGATCCAGTTCAAACTCTTTACAGCAGCGGTCCATCAGCGCTTCATCAAAGTCATAAAGGGACTGATACAGCTGCTTCATTGTATTGATGGTCGTACCGGGTTCGTAATACGCCTCATCCGAAACAAATGAGATGGATTTGCGGATCGCCGCATTCCGAAACGTATCCTCCCCTTCCAGCAGAATGGTACCGGAATCTGCTTTATAAACTCCGGCAATCAGCCGCAGCAGAGTCGATTTGCCTGCGCCGTTCACCCCAACGAGTCCGAATACGGATCCGTCTTTGATATTCAGATTCAAATCCTTCAGAACCTGTTTTGATCCGAACGATTTACGTAACTGTTCAATCTTCAGCATGTTCCTCTTCCTCTCCGTATAATTCATGGATCACTTCCAGCAGACGCTCTTTCGAAACGCCCTGATCCTTAAGCTGAACAACCGTATTCCACGCAAGATCATGCCGCGTTGTCTCGTTTTTCGGCTCAGCGACATAAACTCCTTTCTTCGGGAGGTTATACACATAGCCGTTCTTTTCCAGTTCGGTATATGCCCGCGCAACCGTATTGGGATTGATTCCGTTTTCCGAGGCAAGCTGGCGGACCGACGGCAGACGGTCACCCGGTTTCAGAACTCCGGCTTCAATGAACCGCAGGATCTGTTCCTGAATCTGTACGTTGATCGGCAGTTTGCTTTGCAGGTTCAGCAGAAACATTTCGCCCCCTCCAATCTGTATTAACTGTATTAAGTGTATCAACTGTACCATACGCCGTCAAGGAGACGGAATTATCGTTTTAGAATCCGCTGCAGGACCGTCATCCGTTCTTTGACACAGCACGAAACGGATTCCGGTCATCTGTGATCGGAAGTCTTCCCTTTTACTTATCCCCTTCATAACAGAGAAAAAATAATAAAAGCGATGCGGTCACTTCCATGCCGGAAGATACCGCACCGCATTCTTTATTTGTATGAAAACGGGGTTCTTACCGCCAGCCGAACTCTTTGAGACAGCGGTCAAGATCTTCTTCGACGGTACCGAAGTCCATCCCGAATTCCTTCATCTTATCTGTGTTCAGCCGGTAGTCGCGGAAGCGGTCCGCATACCGTTCATTGTCCGGCAGGATGTATGTGCTGATCTCCTCCTCGGAATACCCGAGTTCCTTCGCAATCCAGACACAGAGATCATAGGTGGTTCGGTTGTTTTCCGATGAGACATGATAGGTTCCGTCCGGAAGCGCAAGGATCGTTTCAAAATTCTCCGCCAGATGCATGACATAGGTCATTCCGCGCTGTTCATTCGGAGTAAACGCTGCGGGCGTCTTTGTGCGCAGCGCATTCCAGGTGCGCATCAGAAAATTGGAACTTGGCTTCACGCCGGGCATCGCCATGCCGAACATTGAGGAAAGCCGAAGAATGATATAGTCCTTCGCATTGGCATTGAGCCAGTTTTCCACTTCGATCTTCTGATTTCCGTAATTCGTGACACAGCTGACCGGATCGTCTTCTTTGAACGGTCCGCTTTCCGTCTTCCCGTTGAAGACCTGTTCGGTTGAGATAAAGAGAAACTTCGCGCCTTTTGCCTTCGCCGCTTCCGCTGCCTGTACAGCGCTCTCCACATTCACCGCATGGGAGAGTTCCGGATTGTTTGCGCAGAACTCCGTCTGGGCGTTTGCGGCGGTATGCACAATTGCGTCAAATTCCTGTTCCATAAGATACGGAGCTACTGTGTCCGGTTTTGAAAAATCGATCTCTTTTCTTGTCACATTCACAAACTCAAAACGATCGCTGTTATACTGCCGGATCGCAGAGGCGATAAAGCCGTTGGCTCCCGTAAGGATAATCCGTTTCATCCGTTTTCTCCTTTTCATTCAATCACTTCGCACTCCCAGCCGAATACCTTGGCAATCTGAACGATCTTTGCCTTCTGCTTTCCGACGATGATCATCTGATGGTGAGACGGAAGTTCTTCCATCACCTTTTCACCGTTTTGATAGTGAAGCAGGGTTGCGTTCAGCGAATCGGTATCCGGGAACTGGACAAATTTCTCAATCTCACCCGGGATGACCGTGATCTTGTCAAAGGACGGGTTGATCTTTGCGAGCACCATGTCGCCGACCGGCAGTTCACAGTCAACCATCGTTGCTTTTTCATTGACGATCGCAAGCACCTTCGGCATGAGTTTCCATTTACAGCCGCAGAATGCGCGGGGCGCGAATCCCGCATAGCCGCAATGTACGCCAAGCGCATGATTCTCCGGTTCTTCCACATCCGGGAATTTATCGATCCGCTCATGGAAGATCGCCGCCTGGCCGACCAGGAACGGATAGATATTTGTCATCTGAATCGGTGCTTCCAGCGAACGGTACAGAATATAGGTGGAAAGCAGCGTCAGCGTATCGCCTTCACAGCACCAGATAATGCCGTATTTTTCAAACAGGCGGTTCCAGATCGTGCACGGGGTGGTCTTTGAATACATGGACTCATTCAGGCAGTTGGCACCGATGCCGTCCACTCCCCCGAGTTCATCGATCTTCTCGCAGATCGCAAGGTACAGCTGACCGATCAGCGTCTTTTGCTCATCGGTGACCCGCTCATCGCACGGCAGCTCCCAGGAGTTGAACTCTTCCAGCGCCGCAGCGGGATCGATTTCATCTGCCCGTTGGTTGACTGCTTTCCAGCTGCTGTAGATCATCTTAATGCCGAAGACCCGTTCCATGGTCTCCGTGCATTCCTTCTCCCACCAGTAGAACCGTTTGAAGATATACGCCTGCATGCCTTCTCCCGGATCATCCTGAAACATCAGGAATTTTGCGCCGTTCAGATGACTCTTTGCGGCAAGCGCGCGGAAGATGACTTTGCCGAGTTCGACATCATACGGGGAGAATACATTCAGACCGGCGCTGCGCATATAGCTGATCAGCTCCCAGTCCCACATATCAACCGTGCCGAAGCGCGAGGTGATCACAAGGATCGGCTTGTCATAGGCTTTGTATGCGTCCTTGTAGTGATAACCTGCGCCGATCATCTGCGGAAAGAGAATCGCATCGCATTCCGGAATCGGATCCCCGACAATCACGGTATCCAGAAACTCCGCAACATCTCCGTACAGTTCCTTCAGCTTTCCAAGCTGTTCTTCATACTCGCCCTGTTCCCGTTCATTCGCTTCCTTAAACCGGAGCGGGACGACACAGGCTTTCAGTGCTTTTACCTTTTCCATGCTTATTCTCCTGTTCCCTTCTGAATCTCACGGCACAGCGGCGTCAGAATGCCGATGTACCGGTTGTAACGTTCCTGCAGTGTGTCATAGACTGCGCGTTTTGACGGATCCGGCTCAAACCGTTTTTGAACATGGATGCGCGCCTTCGAATAGGCTTCAAGATCATCGATCAGGCCGATTCCTTTTGCGCCGAGCAGACACGCACCCCAGAGTGCGGGATCCGTGCGGTCCAGCGTTTCCACCGGCATGCCGAGCACATCCGCGTAAATCTGCGCCGAAATTTCCGAATTCGCACCGCCGCCGATCATTCGGATCGCATCACGGCCGTTGAACTGCGGATACTTCGCATTCATCCGTTCAATCGCGGTCTTCAGCGCAAAGGCAAAGCTTTCGGTGATCGCCCGGTAGAAATGGGCTGGGGTATGAGACCAGGTCTGTCCCATAAAGACCCCGCGCAGGTCGCCGTTGAACGGCATGACGGTTCCGCCCAGCATCCCGACCGCAAACAGTCCTTCAGAGCCCGGCGAAATCTCTGCCATCTCCCTGTCCATGCGTTCATAGGCTTCCCGAAGCGTTTCATTCTCTTCCTGATAGAAATTACTGATAAACCACTCCTGGGTGATGCCGGAGCCCGGCATATAGTAATGCGCGCAGAAGCTTCCTGTCGTGCTTCCGTTGAGCATATCGTATCCGCGCTCTTCATGATCCGGCTCATACGTATCTGTCATACAGCTCACTGCGCCGAAGGAAGCCGCTTCAAACAGCATCTCCCCCGGTGCGAGGTTCGCCGCTCCGGTGCAGCCTGCGATCTTGTCACCGGCTCCGCTGACAAGCGGAATCCCGGCGGGAAGACCGATCTTCTCCGCTGCAGCGTTGGAAAGATGCGTCACCACATCCGAAGATTCGACGATCTTCGGAAGCAGGGACATATCCATCCCGAGCTCTTCACAGATTTTCTCAGACCAGCAGCGGTGCTTCACATCCGCAAGTCCGGTCCATGTGATCAAAGAGCCGTCAATGACCGCCTCTTCAATCGGCAGTTCCCCAAGCCGGCCGATCACAAACCCGCTGATCATCAGATACTTTGCGATCCGTTTCGCTTCTTCCGGAAATTCATTTTTAAACCATTCATACTTGGAAGAAAACAGCGGGCTGTTGGTGCCGGAAATTTCATAGAAATCATCTGCGAATTTCGCATTCTGTGCTTCGGCATACGGAACATAGCGGGTATCGATCGAGCAGGACCAGCCCGTCACATCGTTCCAGTCTTTATCCACACCCATGAAGCCTGCCATCTGGCCGGTAAAGCCGATCACCGCGATGTTTTCGGCTTCCTCCTTCAGCTGTCTGACCGCAGCTTTCATACAGCGCTCCACGGCATCCATCAGATCTTCCCCGTGCTGAATAAACTGCCCGGGTCCGGGAGATTCGCTTTTTACGGCTTCCTTTGTGACAACGCGTTCGTTTCCCTGCAGATCAAAGACCCCTGCTTTGATAAAGCTCGTGCCGAGGTCAATTGCCATCAGAAGATGATCTTTCATACTGTCTCCGATCCCGTTCCGTCAAACCGGAACACGTGTTTCAGGCCTTTTGCGGCCGCGGCGTTCTGAAACGCCTGCTCAAAGTCTTCGATGCGGTATGCGTCCGACATGATGAGATCGAGCGGGATCCGCCCGTCATCCACCGGTTTCGCACACATGCGGTATTCGGAAATGCTCTGCCATGTGCAGCCCTGGATCGTCAGCTGCCGGTAATGAATCAGGTTGGTATTGATCGGTACAATTTTCTTATGATCGGGAAGCCCGCCGAAGAACAGCAGTTTTCCGTTCATGTTCATATACTCCGGCGAAGCCGCCGTCCATTGTGACACCGAATGCCTGCATATCCTTACACAGATGGGTATTGCCGGAAACACATGCATCGCAATGACCGCAGCCGATATTCGGCGCCACAGAAACTCTGTCACCAATATCATACCCTGTTACGGCAGCTCCTACTTCAACAATATCACCCGCAAACTCATGGCCCGGAAT
>CAJOLG010000087.1 GCA_905235315.1 uncultured Solobacterium sp.
TAATACTTTTTGGGTTTAAATGCATTAACAGGTTAGGAGGACGATTATATGTATCAGATCATCCGCAAACGGGAGCTGAATTCCTCGGTCACCGAAATGGAAATTCTGGCACCGCTGGTTGCGAAAAAAGCCAAACCCGGACAGTTCATCATCCTGCGGGTTGACGAAGAAGGCGAGCGCATTCCGCTTACGATCGCCGGCGCCAATCCGGAAGAAGGCACCGTAAAAATCATTTTCCAGATTGTCGGTGCGACAACGATTCAGCTGAATCAGAAACAGGCCGGCGAATCCATTCAGGACTTTACCGGGCCGCTGGGAACCGCAACTGCAATCGAAGGAAAGAAAAAAGTATGTGTGATCGGCGGCGGTGTCGGCTGCGCGATTGCAATGCCTGTCGCAAAAGCGCTTCATGAGCAGGGAACGGAAGTCACCAGCATCATCGGCTTCCGCAGTAAGGATATTCTGATTCTCGAAGACGAGTTCAAATCCTTCTCGGATAAACTGGTTGTCACGACAGACGATGGATCCTACGGATTCCACGGCAATGTCACGGAACCGTTGAAAGAGATGCTTGAAAACGGGGAGACCTTTGATGAGATCATTACGATCGGACCGCTGATCATGATGAAGTTTGTGGTCGCGGCTGCCCGCCCGTTCAATGTTCCGGTAACGGTTTCCATGAACCCGATCATGATCGACGGAACCGGCATGTGCGGCGGATGCCGTCTGACGCTGAACCAGGACGGAAACCGCGTCACGAAGTTTGCCTGTGTGGACGGGCCGGACTTCAACGGCTACGAAGTGGACTTTGATGAAGCGATGTCCCGCAACCGCATGTATACGAGCTTTGAGGCGCACAAGCGCGATGAAGCCTGCAATCTGATGAAGGAGGCACAGTAATGGCAATCGATCCGAAAAAACATGAGATGCCGACACAGGACCCGCAGGTCCGTGCGCATAACTTCAATGAAGTGGCCCTCGGCTATGACGAGGAAACGGCAGTTGCGGAAGCCAGCCGCTGCCTTGCCTGCAAAAACCAGCCCTGTGTTTCCGGATGTCCGGTCAACATTCATATTCCTGACTTTCTGAAACAGGTAAAAGAAGGCAACTTTGAAGAAGCTTATAAGATCATCACAGAAACATCTTCCCTGCCTGCGGTATGCGGCCGTGTATGCCCGCAGGAAAGCCAGTGCGAATGCAAATGCACCCTCGGCATCAAGTTTGAGCCGGTCGGCATCGGCCGCGTTGAACGCTTTGTGGCGGACTACCACAATGCGCATAACACCGTGCCTGCTGCGCAGCCTGCGTCCAACGGCCGCAAGGTCGCAGTCGTCGGCTCCGGCCCGAGCGGTCTGACATGCGCCGGCGATCTTGCGAAGAAAGGATACAAGGTAACCGTTTATGAGGCACTGCACAAAGCGGGCGGTGTTCTTGTCTACGGCATTCCCGAATTCCGTCTTCCCAAGTCCATCGTTGCCAAGGAAGTGGAAACGCTGAAAGAACTCGGTGTCGATGTGGAAACCAATATCGTCATCGGCAAAACCCTTACCATTGATGAACTGTTCGACATGGGATATGAAGCGGTCTTTGTCGGTTCCGGTGCCGGTCTTCCCAACTTCATGAACATTCCGGGTGAAGCGCTCAAAGGCGTATACTCCGCCAATGAATTCCTCACCCGCTCCAATCTTATGAAATCCTATCTTGATGATCCGGTTACCCCGATCATGAAAGGCGGCAAAGTTGCGGTTGTCGGCGGCGGAAATGTCGCAATGGATGCCGCAAGAACAGCCCTGCGTCTCGGGGCGGATAAGGTATACATCGTATACCGCCGTTCCATGGATGAACTCCCTGCCCGTAAGGAAGAAGTTGAACACGCTCAGGAAGAAGGCATTGAATTCCTCCTTCTGCACAACCCGGTTGAGATCCTCGGATACAACAACCCGGACAATCCGCGTGATGAACGGAACGGCTTTGTCACAGGCATGAAGTGCATCAAGATGGAACTCGGCGAGCCGGATGAAAAAGGCAGACGGAGACCGATTCCGATCGAGGGCAGTGAATTTACGATCGATGTGGATACGGTCGTCATGGCCATCGGCACCTCTCCCAACCCGCTGATCAAGAATACGACAGCCGGCCTCGAAGTCAACAAACGCGGCGGCATCATCGTAAACGAAGACGGTCTCACCTCGCGGGAAAAGGTCTACGCAGGCGGCGACGCCGTTACCGGTGCAGCTACCGTCATCTCCGCAATGGGTGCCGGCAAGCTGGCAGCCAAGAGCATCGACGAAGCGCTCTCCAACGCATAAAAAAATATTATCTCTGACGGCATGTCTCATCGTAAGGCATGCCGTTTTTCTTATGCCCGGAGCGGCAGGATTTTTACACCGTCGGGCATCCGGATAAAAACCCGGAGCGTTTCACTCCGGGTTTCGTTCCTGCTGGATCAGATCGGCCTGATATTTTCTGGACGCCCCCAGCATGCCTTCATACCACATGCGGAAGTACGGGCGCAGCTCCTCCGGAACCAGTTTTTCCTTCTCGGCAATCAGTTCCTTTTCACGCTTCCGGTCAAGCACCGGTTTCCCGTTACTGGTTTTATATTCTGCGATCCGCCTTACTGCCGCAAAGCGTTCGACAAACAGTTCTGCCATTTTTTCATCAACATCGCCGATTACGGCGCGGTTTTCTTCCAGCTGATTCATAGGTATCCGATCCTCCCGACTGTACTGCGCTTATTATACCGTTATGCATTATTTTCTGAAACTGATGTATTCTATAGGAAATACATTAATCGGGAAGGAGCGTTGTTTTATGTCCGATATCATCCTTATTGTCGCCTGCATGACGCTTACGTCAATCTTCATCCTGCAGGAGAGGGATCAGCACTACACCAGCGCCATGGTACTGAAAGGACTGGCAAGTCTCTGTTTTGTACTCCTTGGCTTCAACAGCTCCAACGGCTCCCAGCAGGCCCGGCTCATCTGTGCCGGACTTCTCATCGGAATGATTGCGGATGTGCTTCTGGCCCTGCGCTATGTCGTGAAAAAGAACGGGCAGAAGGTCTTCCTGGTGGGAATCCTCGTCTTTCTGACCGGTCATATCATGTACCTTGCGGCAGTCTTTCCGGAATGTCCGTCAAAACTGATCGTGATCATCGCTGCGGTGATTCTCACGTTCCTGCTGATGAAGTGGATCTTCTCCAGAATCACGGCAGAAAAAGCGTTCAAAATCTTCGGTGTCGTCTACATCGGAGCGATCGTATTCCTTACCTGTACCGCATTCGCCAATCTGTTCGCAGATTCTTCCCTCTTCCATACGGTCTTCGCAGCAGGATGTCTTCTCTTCCTGGTCAGTGACATTGTGATGGTTCTCAACACATTCGGAAGCGAGCAGAAGTTCAGCCTGCGGGTCACAAACCTGTCGCTTTATTATGCCGGCCAGCTGCTGATCGCCATCAGCCTGAAAACGCTTCTTTAACCAGAACGAAAAAACTCTGTCCTTCCGGATTCATGACGTTTCCGAACGACAGAGTTTTTTAATTGTCCGTTAATTCCGATCAGATGAGGAAATACTTGAGGATGAAGAGAATGCTCAGGATATAGAGCAGCGGATTGAGATCCTTGGACTTGCCGGTCAGGAGCTTGAGAAGCGTGAAGCTGATGATACCGAATGCGATACCGTCGGAGATGGAATACGCAAAGCCCATCATGGTAATGCAGCAGAAGCAGGGAATCGCTTCTGTGAGATCCATCCAGTCAATCTTTGTGACCTGCTGCATCATCAGGAAGCCGACAACAATCAGCGCCGGAGCGGTTGCGAAGCCCGGAATCGTGAGGAACAGCGGGCTTAAGAACAGCGCCAGCAGGAAGAGAATACCGGTGGTAACGGAAGTAAGACCGGTGCGGCCGCCTTCAGAGATACCGGAAGAAGATTCCACGAATGTGGTGATGGTGGAAGTACCGAGGCATGCGCCGATGGTTGTGCCGACCGCATCTGCCAGGAGTACGCCCTTGATGCCTTCGAGCTTGCCTTCTTCATCCAGCATGTCCGCCTTGGCAGCGCAGCCGATGACCGTGCCCAGAGTATCGAAGATATCAACGAACAGGAATGCAAAGACAACAACGATGAAGTCAAGCGTATGGGTCACGATATAGGAGAAGTCAAGCTTCAGGAATGTCGGTGCCATGGATGCCGGAGCCGAGAAGATCGCTGTCGGGATGACAGAATAGTAACCGGCTTCCGGATTCGGAACATAGAGTCCCAGCAGCTGGCAGGCAATACCGAGCACCCATGTGATCAGGATGCCGTACAGCATGTAGCCCTTAACGCCCTTGACCAGCATAATCGCGATTACAACCACGCCGATGAGCGAAAGAATAACCGTGATGCCGGCGGTTGTGAATGTTCCGTTGGCAAGCGATGCATTGAATCCGAACAGGGTGACAAGTGTAGCTCCGTCAACGATCAGACCGGCGTTCTGAACACCGATGAATGCAATGAAGAAGCCGATACCGACGGATACCGCAACTTTCAGACTGGCCGGGATGGCATTAAAGATTGCCTCACGCACATTTGTGAGTGAGAGAAGAATGAAAATAAGACCTTCTACGAAGACTGCGGTCAGCGCGACCTGCCAGGGATAGCCCATGCCGATGCATACGGTATATGCAAAGTAGGCATTGAGACCGAGACCCGCGGAAAGCGCGAACGGCTTGTTCGAGAACGCTGCCATCGCAAAGCATGCGATCGCGGAAGCAACTGCGGTTGCGGTGAGGATCGAACCTCTGTCCATTCCGGATGCTTCGAGAATACTCGGGTTGACGGCAAGGATGTAGACCATGGTCATGAAGGTTGTAATACCGGCAATGATTTCGGTTTTTACATCCGTTCCGTTTTCCTGAAGTTTAAAATACTTTTCAAACATCTGACTAATGTTCCCCCTTCTCTGCTTCACCGTATCCGAATAAAACAAAATACTCCTGCACCGCCATCCCCAGTAGCTGCAGAAGTATCCGGAAATAAAACACAGATCGTAGTCCCGCGGTTCAGGCCGCGGGGTAGAAACACTTCCGCCGGATTCGGAAGCCTATACGATCGGACAGGTAAAGACATGTGAATTATAGACCAGAATATCGTGAAAATCCCATGAAAATGCGTTCTTTGGGGTTGTTAGCGCTTTCACGCCATCTCAAAATCTTCAGATCAGAAAGAGTATGATATTATTGATGATTATAAAAAACATGTTAGGAAGGCGGATTTGAATATGAGTAACTTTGTCTTTATCTCACCTAATTTTCCGAGAACGTATTACCAGTTCCCGAAAGCCTGGAAAGAAGTCGGCGGCACAGCCCTCTGTATCGGCGAAGATCCGTATGAAAACCTGTCCCAGGAGCTCAAGGAGTCGATGGACGAGTATTATCAGGTCGGCTCGATGATGGATTACGACCAGATGTATCGTGCCGTCGCGTGGTTTGCGCACAAGCACGGCAAAATTGACTGGCTCGAAAGCAACAATGAATTCTGGCTTGAGCAGGACGCAAGACTCCGCACGGATTTCAATATCACCTCCGGTGACAACAGCACAACTGTCATGCGCTACAAGACCAAATCCAACATGAAGGCCTTCTATGAAAAAGCCGGTGTTCCGGTTGCCCGCTATCACCTCGTCAGCACGCTGGCGGAAGGAAAGAAATTCATAAAGGAAGTCGGTTATCCGGTCATCGTCAAACCCGATGACGGTGTCGGTGCCAACGCAACATGGAAGATCGCCAATGATTCCCAGCTTGAAGATTTTTACAAGCAGAACCTGAAGACCCAGTACATCATGGAAGAGTTTGTCCCGGGTTATATCGTCAGTTATGACGGAATCACCGACCAGAACGGAACGATCATTTTCCGCACCTCACATGTATTCCCCGAACCGATCATGGATATCGTGAATCAGAAAGGCGAGTGTTTCTACTACAGCGTGCGCGAAGTTCCCAAGGATCTTGATGAGATGGGCGCTGCCGTAATCAAGGCATTCGACATCAAGGCGCGCTTCTTCCATACGGAATACTTCCGCCTTTCGGAAGACAAACCGGGTCTTGGAAAGAAAGGCAGCCTCGTCGGACTTGAGGTCAACATGCGCCCGCCCGGAGGATATACCCCGGATATGATGAATTTCGCCAACGACATCAATGTTTACCGGATCTATGCGAACATGGCGATGTACAACGAAGGCGATTATGATACCGAGCGCCCGTATTTCTGCGCCTATATCGGAAAACGGGATTATATCGCATATCAGAATTCCATGGCAGATGTATACAAGAAGTACGGTCAGTCCATCTGTATGCATGAACGCATGCCGTCCATTCTCGGCAGTGCAATGGGTGATGAAGCCTATGTGGCGCGCTTCCGGACGGAAAAGGAAGTGCAGGAATTCATGCGCTTTGTGTATGAGCGCCGGCCTGCCGTGGAGCGAAAGGTGCAGGAAGCCGAGGAACCGGCAAAGAAAAAGGCAAAGAAGAAATAAGGCATGAAAACAGAATATTACAAGGAATACAGCAGTAATCTCGGGCGTGATATGGAGTTCAAGGTATTCGGCCACGAAGGAAAACCGATCCTCGTATTTCCTTCCCAGGACGGAAGATTCTTCGATTATGAGAATCAGGGCATGATTGACAGCGCGCGGGAGTACATTGAAGCAGGCAGAATTCAGATGTTCTGCTGTGACTCCAATGACGCCAATTCCTGGTCCTCCAAAAGCTGGGACAACCGGGCACGTATACAGAACCAGGAAGCGTATGTGAATTACATCTGTGATGAGCTCTGTCCGCGCATCTTCGACATTAACAAGGACGCAAACAACGGGCATTACGCGGCCGGCATTCTGACCACAGGCTGCTCGATGGGCGGAACCCATGCGCTGAACTTCATGTTAAGAAGACCGGATATCTTCTCCGGCTGTATCGCCCTCTCGGGCGCATACAATGCGCGCCTGTTCTTCGGCGATTACTTCGATGATCTGGTATACGCCAACTCGCCGGTTGACTACATCAACGGGATGCCGTATGACCACCCCTACGTTGAGATGTACCGGCACCGGGATATCATCCTGTGCTGCGGCAGAGGTGCCTGGGAACATCCGATGCAGGAAGACAGTGCACGCATGAAGGAACTGTTTGAATACAAAAACATTCCCGCGTGGGTCGATTTCTGGGGCGATGATGTCGC
>CAJOLG010000088.1:0-7216 GCA_905235315.1 uncultured Solobacterium sp.
CTTCCTCTGCGTCTTCATCCGGAATCTCAAGGTATCCGTTTTTATACCATCCCTGGAAATAATGGTTCAGGAAGTCCGGGTCTTTCTGATCCTGACCGTACGCATCGATCGGAATCAGAATCTTTTCGCCGTTGTCATCAAGATAGAAAATTCCGTTATTGTCGGAATAATAATGCTTAACCGCACGGTCACCCCACTTATTATAAATATAATTTCCTTCCTCATCGGTCCAGTAATCAAATACCGTTTCCACTTCATCCCATGGACATGCCCGGGCGGCGGCGACAGTAGTGCCGTTGTCCGCATATACACAGAGATCCTTGTTGGTCATCAGCGCACTGATCGTTTCATAATTGTTGATCAGTCCGAGTGAGAAATAGTTTCCAAAGAAGACCCCTCCGTCCCTCATTCGGATTTCCACCGCTTCCTCATCATAAGACAGCGGATACTGAATCACTTCTGCCATGGATTCGATCACTTCGGGCATCACAGCACGAAAGCCGGTGGTCAGAAGATGCGTCTGCGTTTCTTCATTAAACCCGGTGATGTACGGTATGCGCGCGAGGATATGCATATATTCGCTGGTAAGGTCACAGATACTGCCGTCCGTAAACAGAATGGTTGGGACATCTTCATCATACCGGTAGCCGATCGGCTGTTTCTCCTTGATCGTGATGTCGACAACGTTGTTTTTCATCAGCCGCACCGATGCGGATTCGATCATGGGGTCTTTCTGGATATACGCTGCCAGAGCGTTCGTAAACTGCAGGTAGAACTGTTCGTTTACCCGTACCTGGGAAAGCTGCTCCACATATTTTGCGCTCAGATAATTGTTGCCATGCACCGCAACCGCTTTTACACGGCTCGCCGGTGAAGCCACATACAGGATTACCAGAAGTGCTGCAGACAGGAAAACAGCGCGCAAAAAAACGCCGCGCTTTGTCTTTGCGAATGTTTCGTTATCGCTGGCCGCCGCCCGCTCTTCAAAAACTGCATCAACGCTTTTGGCAGGTGCCGGACTCTTTTCGGGTGTCTGTTCTACCAATTAAACCGCTCCACTTCCATATGCAGACGAATGTTATATTTTTCTTCAACAAGTTTGCGAATCTCCTCGACAAGCGCAAGGAAGTCTTCCGCTTTCGCGTTGTCTTCATTGACGATGAAATTCACATGTTTCTCGCTTACCATTGCGCCCCCGATCCGGTATCCGCGATACCCGATCCCGTCAATCAGTTTCCAGGCCGGCATCTCTTCCGGATTCTGGAATACGCTTCCGGCACTTGGTTTATCCAGCGGCTGAGAGTCCATACGCCGCTTTCGCCGGCTTTCCATCAGATCTCTTATCTCCGAAACCGGTGCGGTTGTCAGGGAAATTCTGACGGCAATGATCAGCCAGTCAGGATGGTCATGAAAGATACTGTGCCGATAGGAAAATTCGCATTCTTCATTGGTGATCCATTCAAACTTTTCATTCCGGTACACAAAGACACTGTCGATCACATCACTCATCGAACTGCGGTATGCGCCGGCATTCATAAACGTAACGCCGCCCACAGAGGCAGGTATTCCCGACACAAACTCCAGCCCGGAAAGTCCCTGTTTCATTGCCTTGTAGGAAAGCGAAATGATTGAGCATCCGGCCTGAGCGATCAGATCCGTGCCCAGAAAATAAAAGTCATCAAACTTGTCCAGCCGGATCACAACACCATCAAACGGTTTATCTGAACAAAGGAGATTGGACCCCTTTCCAATCACTTTATAAGGAATGCCGTCTGCTTTAAGAAGCCGCATCAGGGCATCCAGAGCGATCATGGAGTCGGGATATACCACATAGCGCGCAGGGCCGCCGATTCGCAGAGTGGTCATCGCGGAAAGCGGAACATCACATTCAACTTCCGCGATACGACTCAGTTTTTCAAACAGTTCATCACTCATCGCATATCTCCTTCAGCCAAGCTGTCATATCACCTGCAGCGTCAGGTCTCGCCAGCGTACCCGCAGCTTCCGCCATCCTCTTCCGTGCCGTATTATCATGCATCAGACGGTTCATTTCCGCAAGCAGTCGGTCAGCGTCAAGCTCCTTCTCCTCCAGGATCACGGCAGCGCCCCGGTCCTGAAGTTCAAGCGCATTGTAATACTGGTGGTTATTTGGCACAAACGGGCTGGGAATCAGAATGGACGGTGTTTTTGCGGCGGCCAGTTCCGCCAGTGTAGTGGCGCCTGCCCGGCATACCGCAAGATCGCAGAGGCACAACAGTTTTGCGCCCTCCACGTAGTCACGTACAATAACGTTTTTGTTGGTATCGGAAAACGTATAGGGATTTCGTTTCCCTGCTGCGATCAGAACCTGATAATCCGTCACCCCAAGACACGCGTGATCAATAATCTCGGAAAGAGTCTGTGAGCCAAGACTCCCCATCATGACCAGTACAAACGGCCTGGTCCGGTCGATTCCATAGTCCGGGAGCAGCGAACTGTCCGCACTGATCTTTGCGCACACCTCTGCCTGGGGATTTCCGAGCACCCGTACCTTATCCGCCGGGAAATCCTTTGCGCTCCGCTCATATGCCAGTTCCACCGCATCTGCGTACCGGCCGAGAAATACATTTGCCTTCCCCGCAAATGAATTCTGTTCCGAAATCATCGTGGGAATACCGCACTTTTTTGCGGCAAGGATGAGCGGAACCGATATGTAGTTTCCAAAGCCGACACACGCATCCGGCGCATAGGAACGGATCAGTTTCTCACACGCTCTTACCGCTCCTGCCATGGAAAGCAGGTATTTGATCTTGCCGGCAACGGAGCCGGAAGTATTTGGGATATCAAGCGGAATAAACCGGTATCCGGCATTCGGAATCAGCTGTCCTTCAAGCCGGTCCTGGCTTCCGACAAAAACCGCTTCTGTATTCTCCTGCTTCAGACGTTCGGCGAACGCAAGCGCAGGATATATATGCCCGCCGGTTCCGCCGGCCGCAATTAAAACACGTTTCATGGCATTATTCTATCACATGCGGCAGTTTCAGACGGATTTCAGGTCACTGCCGCTTCCGGCAGTATGCAATAATAGAAAGTAATGAAACGTACCATCCTTCTGACCGCAGCCGCTCTGGTATTCCTTTCCGGCTGTACTGCACAGCCGGCGCATGGACCGGCACCGTCATCGGAAGCACCCGTGCCTCTTGCGGAAGACAATGAGGCAGCCTTTCTTTCTGACTGTATTGATGAAAGTCTGTTTGACGGACAGAGCCTCCCCGAAACAACCCCCGGGGGCAGCCCGGTTCAATGGACTGTTCTGAGCGGAAACGCAGTTATTAAAGACTCCCTCATCTTCAAGACAGAAGCGGCAGAAGAATACGAACCCGTTTCCCTGGAGGCGAAAACAGAGAACCATACGGTCACATTCCCTTCACTTACCCTGTGCGATCCCCTTGTCGCATATGTGATCTCCTATTTCAGTTCGGATGGATCGGATAAGGAACAGCTGAAACTTGCCTACACCTATAACGGTACGTACTGGTTCAAAGTGAATCATGACAGCGGTATCCTGAAGCCTTCTACAGGAACGCGCAGGCTGCGCGATCCTTCCCTCGTGCGGAAACCCGGCGGAGGGTTCTCTCTTCTTGCCACCCAGGGATATGACACCGATTCCGTGTATGTATATGATTCCGCAGATCTGGTTCATTATGAAAATGAACGTCTCCTGTGTCTCAATGCATCGCCGGACAAATCAATGAGCGGGAAACAGGCATGGGCACCGGAAGCCTTCTATGATCCGGTACTTCAGACCTATATCATTATCTGGAGCAGTCCGGAGGACGGCGGCATCTATTACTCCGCATCGGACGACCTGATCCATTCCACCTATCCGCATCTGCTCTGTGATCCGGGTTTCGCTGCCATTGACCTGACCATGGTTCATACGCCTTCCGGACGGGCTGCTGTATTGAAAGATGAACGTCTTCCGATGGAAGAGTATTCCCAGCTTTACCGCGCAGTCGGCCCCGCCTGGTACTGTCTCACCGCCGAAGACCATCCGCTTTATGAACGGCACCAGCTTGAAGGCCCGATGATTCTGAAAAGCCCCGAAAAACCGGGCTGGTATATTTACGCCGATGACTATACCCGGAGTGAATACCGGGTGTTCTATACCGATGATATCTATGCCGGAGCTCTCTCCGAAGCAGAAAATGACGATGTTCTGATTCCGCTGGAAATGCCTTCGCACAGCTGTGCGGTGCCGGTCACATGGAAGGAACTGGAACGTATCTTTGCGGTTTATCCGGACGGCGCATAGATGCAGGAATGTATTGACCAACCCCCTGCATGCCGCTGAAAAAAAATACATTACGGCGTTGTTTTTTCATTTTTTCTTACAAAACATGCGGTCTTTCGGTTGAAAACCGAAAATCACAGGTGTAATATAAAAATAGCATCAGTAAAACGTTGCGATGAAAGGACAATAGTATGAGAAGTATCGACAGTAACGCCATTTTTATGGTTGATTACGAGACCGATTCTTCCGTGGTCCGTGAGTATATGACTACCATTGATTATCAGAAATTACTCAATGACGAGCGCAATGGAAACATCAGAATCATGAACCACCTTAGGATTGGTCCTGTAAACGAGAAGGCTTAAGCCTTCTTTTTTATTATAAAAAAGCAGACGCTGCCGTCTGCCTGAATAACAGGAACACCGGATTTTATCCGGGATACTCTTCCATCCTGCTGCGATAATCTGCGAGGATCTCTTCCAGGATCTCCTCCGGATTGATTCCGCTTTCGCTGAGAAGCGCTTCCAGCGCAAACAGGGTTTCTCCGGCCTGCTTCCGAAATGCATCGGTAGGCTCTGCGGAATGAAGCCCATAATCTGTTGCGTCAAGGATTGTTTTGCCGAGCCGCCCCGCTTCACTCATAAAATCAATATATCTGCTCTGCATATCAATATGGAGCTGATACGCATCCAGAAAATCTCCGACTTTATTCGTCATGATGTTTCTTCCTTCTGTGTGTCGCAAAAATACCGCGGTTATATTCTTCAAACAGGATCGGATCTGCGATCATGTATCCTTTCTCTCCTTCCTTGAGAATCCCCTTGTTCAGCAGCATTCCCATACAGCGTTCCAGCGTGCGCCGGGTTGTTTTGAGATCTTTTGCGCATTTGTCCCAGTCGGGAACCCATTCAATATCGGTCCGCTTTGCGGCAATATACGAACAGAGCATCACTTCAAGCGGATATTTTTTGAAGAAGAACGAATTCATCGACTGATCGATAAAAGCCGCATATCCCTTCGCCAGATGAAGAACAAATGCCGGCTGACTGATCAGAACTTCACGGTTGTGAAGCAGCGGAACCGAAATGACTTTTACATCGGTTTCACAGACCGCCCGGATATGGGAAATATTGTCGTCACGCATCAGCAGTGTATCATCAAAGATCCCGCGGTCCACATAGCGTCCGAGCGCAAGCCCGGCTTTTTCCTTTGCCGGAATCAGCGTTTTTACAGATCCCTCCGCAAGAAAATAAAGGTATTGCATTTCCTCTCCGTCCTCGCAGAGAAATTCTCCCGGATTAAATGCGCACAGCTGGGGATTCATGATATCGGTAAGATCAATATCATAGTCTTCAAGAATATGAACGTCTTCTTCGAGTGTCTCAAGTTCTCTCATAATACAGGTATTATATCACGCGCCCGCAGTCCGGAATTTTCCGTGCGGCACTTTTGAAAAAAATAAGCGGCGTTACGCCGCTGTAATCTGATCAATTTCCGCAAGCACTTCTTCAATGCCGGTTTTATTGGGGCCGGATACCGCAAAACAGCAGCCTGCCGGAACACCGAGGGCGGCCGCAATTTTCGCAACTGCCTGAATCCCGGCGCCTCGGGAGAGTTTGTCTGCTTTCATGCATACCGGAATCACCGCCAGATGATTTGCCCGTGCGTACTCGATCATTGTAAGATCGTCCTCATTGGGGATGCGGCGGATATCAAGCACCAGCACAAGAGCCTTCAGCTGTTCCCGCCGCGTCATATAAGGGTCGATCAGGGAGCTGAACATCAGTGCGGTATCGTTTCCGCCCTTTGCGTATCCGTATCCCGGAGAATCGCAGTAAACGACCTTCCCGTCTACTTCAAAGAAGTTCAGAAGCCTTGTTTTACCCGGTGTTTTTCCGGTATATGCAAGATTCTTCCGGTTTACAAGGGCGTTAATCAGTGTGCTTTTCCCGGCATTTGAACGGCCCGCAAACATCACTTCAGGAAGACAGCTTTCCGGCCACTGCGACGAATTCGCCGCAGTAGCCAGAAGCTTTACGTCATGATATTCCATCAGCGCACCAGCGCTTCCTTGAGCACCTGCGCCATTGTTTCAACCGGCACAAAGGTCACGTTATCCTTCACTGCCTGAGGCACCTCATCGAGATCGCGAAGATTTGCCTTGGGCATAAGGATCTTGGTAATTCCGGCCCGGTTGGCCGCAAGGGATTTCTCCCGCAGACCGCCGATCGGCAGAACATTGCCGCGCAGTGTTACTTCTCCGGTCATCGCAAGATCGCTGTGCACCGGTGTCTCACTGAGCGCACTGACAAGCGCGGTAGTCATCGTTACACCGGCAGACGGACCGTCTTTCGGTACGGCACCTTCCGGAATATGAATATGCACATCATGCTTTTCAAAGAATTCCGGATCGATATGAAGTTCTTTCGCGTGTGCCTTGACATAGTCCATGGCGATCTCCGCCGATTCCTTCATAACGTCGCCGAGTTTCCCCGTAAGGGCAAGCCGGCCTTTCCCTTCAAAGTAGTTGACCTCAATCTGAAGAACATCTCCGCCGAACGAAGTATACGCAAGACCGGTGACAACACCGATCTGATCCTTCTTCTCCTTGACACCGTGGTCAAACATCGGCTTTCCAAGCCATTCCGTGATGAGCTTATTCGTAATCGTAACCGACTTTTTATCCTCATTGAGGATCGCAAGAACTGTCTTGCGGCAAAGCGTTCCGATGGTACGTTCAAGCTGACGGACACCTGCTTCTCTGGTGTAATGGCGAATCAGATAAAGAATCTCTTTTTCCTTCAGATGGAACTGAGAAGGTTTGAGACCGTTGGCCGCAAGCTGCTTCGGAATCAGGTGGTCAACCGCAATCTGGACCTTGTCAACTTCCGTATAGGAAGGAAGTTCAATGATCTCAAGACGATCCTGCAGAGGTGCAGGAAT
>CAJOLG010000088.1:7224-10073 GCA_905235315.1 uncultured Solobacterium sp.
GCGATAAAGAGAACATTCGAAAGATCATACGGCTCTTCCAGATAATGATCGCTGAAGAACTGATTCTGTTCCGGATCAAGCACTTCCAGGAGCGCATCACTCGGATCCCCTTTGTAGTCGGCGCCCATCTTATCGATCTCATCGATAAGGAATACCGGGTTGACAACGCCGGCCTTCTTCATTCCCTGAATGATCCGGCCGGGAAGCGAACCGAGATAGGTACGTCTGTGACCGCGGATTTCCGCTTCATCACGGACACCGCCGAGGGACATCTTCACAAATTTGCGGTCAATCGAACGCGCAACGGATTTGGCAAGACTTGTTTTACCGACACCGGGAGGCCCGACAAGGCAGAGAATGGGAGAATTCAGATTCCCGGTCATCTGCTTTACCGCAAGATACTCCATAATACGCTCTTTTACTTTCTCGAGACCGTAGTGATCTTCATCGAGAATCGCACGCACTGCTTTGAGATCAGAGCTGTCTTCGGTTTTCTGCCACCAGGGCACTTTAAGCAGCCAGTCAAGGTAGGTGCGTTCCACACTTGCCTCACCGCTTCCCGGCGGCAGCATTTCATATCTGCGGATCTCTTCCAGCGCCTTTTCCTTTACATGATCCGGATACGGGTTCTTTTCAACCATCTCCCGCAGCTCGGTAACATCATCGGTAACGTTGGAAACATCGCCGAGTTCCTCTTTGATTGCTTTCAGTTTTTCACGCAGGTAGTATTCCTTCTGTCCGTCATCAATGTGTTCTTTTACCTTGTCATTGATTGTGGATTCCAGTTTGGAGAACTGCTGCTGCTTTTCCAGTTCCGCAATGATCCGTACCATCCGTTCGTTTACCGAGGTCATTTCCAGCAGCTCCTGCTTGACCGGAGTTTCCAGCGGGAAATACTGGGCGAACTGATCCGTCAGCGTCTGTGCGCTTACGCCGCTGGACAACTGGGTAATCACATCCGAAGGAAATGCGGACGCAATGTTGGAAAACTGCTCAAACTCGCTGATAATGCGTTTGACAAGAGCGTTTTCTTCCATCTTCGGACCGGTCACTTCTTCCAGGACACGGATATTGGCGATCATCATATCCTCGCTGTCTTCCAGTTCCTGAAGGCGTGCACGCTTGACACCGGTGAAGGTGACACGCATGAAACCTTCCTTGCGGCGGACAATTTTAATCCGGGAGAGCGTTCCTACCTCATACAGGTTTTCCTGTTTGGGATCATCAACCATAATGTCATTCTGGCAGACGACCCAGACCATGGAATCGTAATTGGAAGACGCCTCATTTACCGCATTAAGCGATTTCTGACGTCCGACCTCAATCATTACATCCTGTCCCGGGAATACGACGATTCCCCGTGTGCATATCACGGGAACGCGATAGTTCTGTGAGTTGTTAATTGCCATCTGAACCCTCCGTTCTATTTCGTCTGTTTTACAAAATAAGACGCAGGTGGGCGTCTTATTCTGCTGTTATGTCAGTCATTTATATCAGGAGCGGGCCGCATGTTCTTTCACAAACTCGCTTGCCTTCTGATTCAGGATATCCTTCTTCAGAAGATCCTCGTCTACGACATGGCGGACCTGATCCGCTTCCATGTTGTAGGCTTCGGCGAGTTTGTTGATTTCAGCGTCAATCTCTTCTGCGCTTACTTCCATCTCTTCGCTCTTTGCGATTGCGGCAAGAATCAGACGCAGACGGACATTCCGCTCAGCTTCTTCCATGTAGGCTTCCTTCAGCCCTTCTTCCGTCTGATTGAGCATCTTGAGATACTGGCTCGGCTGCATGCCGTACTGGGAAATCTGTGTTTCAAACTGACGGACCATACTCATGGCTTCATCTTCCACCATCACCTGAGGAAGATCGATCTCTGCGGATTCACTCAGCTTCTTGAACAGTTCCTCATCGGCCTTGCGCTCAGCCTGCTCTTTTCTTCCGTTTTCAAGGCGTTCCTTGACAACCTTGCGAAGATCTTCAACGGTCTCCACGCCCGGAGCGTTTACATCTTTCGCAAAATCATCATCCAGTTCCGGAAGAACTTTGCGCTTGACTTCATTTACCTTGACATTGAATACAACTTCCTGGCCTGCCAGCTCTTCGGAGTGATAATCCTCCGGGAATGTGAGCGGGAGCTGTTTCTCTTCGCCTGCCTTGGCGCCGATCAGCTGATCCTCAAAACCCGGGATAAACGATCCGCTTCCAAGCCGGAGATCATACCCTTCGGCAGTTCCGCCGTCAAACGCGATGCCGTCTTTCAGACCTTCATAATCGATATTGACGGTATCGCCCTCTTCCGCGGCGCCGTCGATTGTTTCCATATCGGCATAGGTCTCACGCATCCGGTCAAGTTCCTTGTCAATATCCTCTTCCGAGATCTCAACAGCCTCCAGTTCATACGGCAGGCCCTTGTACTCTCCGAGTTTGACTTCCGGTTCAACATAGAACTCAAAGACAAGATCCACGCCCTCATCCGACATGTTGCGGAAATCGAGCGACGGTCTGCTTACCGGTTCAAGATTCTGTTCCTTCAGAGCCGCAACCAGCCAGTTATTAGCGTTGCTTTCAATCGCTTCATACCGTGCCTGTTCAGGGCTTATATAACGGCGAAGAACCTTCTCCGGTGCCGTTCCCTTCCGGAAGCCCGGAACCGTCACATTTTTTGCGATTTTGTTAAACGCCTTTCGGCACGCATTTTTCCACTCGTCCCCGTTTACCGTAACAACCAGCTCACCGGATGAATGTTCCTTCAATGTCCACTCTGACATAAAAACCACTCCTTCTATTTATTAATAACCTGAACCAGTATATCAGTTTTTGCCCGTTCAGGCTACTTTAATAAATATGCG
>CAJOLG010000089.1 GCA_905235315.1 uncultured Solobacterium sp.
AGTCCTCCGGAATGAGGTTTTCCGTATGGTTTGGATGCCAGTCAACCTCTTTGTCCCGGTAAATGTCATAATTCGAAGTCAGTTTATAATTCCGGTAAAGCAGCGGAAGCGGATTTCCGGACCGTTCGCGCTGCCGGATGGACATCGCAATTGCCGTATTGACTGCTTCACTTCTGCCGTCTTCCCTTCCGCAGAGCCGCGCAAGCGGATCCGTTAATGTTTCATTATTCAGAATATCTGTGCCGAAAATCGTCTCAAGGCGTTGATCCGAAAGAAATGCGGACAGCAGTACACACGCAAACAGGCAGTTTTCGCAGTGCCCGCACCACCGTTCCTCTTCCTGTCCTTCGGCACAGGAATGAAACACGGTATGATATCCCGTCAGAGTGGAGAACAGGCCGGCGGTCTGCAGTTTGTCAAGCGGACGCAGAAGACTGAAATAATGAATTTCCGGAGTGATGCATTCATCCATGTAGCGCTTGAAATCCATCTCGAATTCAAACGATTCGGCATATCCCGCAATCTCTTTCCCGGCAGAAACCCCGCCGGAAGTGCAGATATTCTGGATCCCGTAGATGGCTGCCGTCAACGAGGCCGCAAACGCACACAGCGCGGAAAACGGAGCCGGCCCGTTCAGAAAACCGGCTTTATTGAACTCCAGCAGACGGGAATCAATGCTGCGTTCCGCAATCAGCAGGCGTTCCCCCTGATATCCCGCTGCCTGCGCAGAATGCACGGCGGACATCACATGGTTGATGACAAACGCACGGTTCTCTTCCTGCATTCCCGAAAGCAGCTGAAGGCTGACGAAAGAATCCATCCCTCCCCCGACCGGAATCAGATTTCCATGGAAGCGCCGCTGGTCAACATGCCCGGAGATCGGCTCGCCGACGGAGCAAAGGTCCATAAAGGTCTCCGAATCCGGCTGAACCCGATTCATGCGGAAAAACGGCTCAAGTCCTTTGAAATACAGTTTTTTCCACCATGCCGTCTGTTCCGGAGTGAGCAGTCCGCACTCAATGATTACCTTGGGAGAACAGGTCAGTTTCCAATAGAAAATCAGCTCTATAAGTCCCAGTGAAAACGCTGCTTCACGTACCGTACGCAGGTTCCCGAAGGCTTTTTCCCCGGCCGGTTTTGGCAATATGAAACTGGGATTGAAATGACTCAGCCCCTGGATTTCAAAGTCATACTGCACACAGAATTCGTCTTCTGTTTCAAGAATGGCAAAATCATGGTAATAGAACTCCGGATACTTTTTTGACACATCGCTGAATTCCATAATTTCTCCCAGTATATCGGTTTTTCAGAAAAGGTTCCACAGAATACGGCAGCCGAAGCTGCCGTATTGTGTTTGTTTTATGCGTTGATTCCCTTAATGGAGTATTCATCAAGGGTTTCTTTGTTTTCCTTCTTCTTTTTCGGTTTCTGCGTCGGAGTATAGTGCTCACGGATCCAGCACCACAGACGAGGAGCGACAAAGATCGAGGAGAATGTACCGGCGATCATACCCGTCAGCATCGCAAACGTGAATGTGAAGATCGAGTGGCTTCCAAGCACCAGCAGCATGATAACCGGCAGAAGCGTTGTCAGCGAGCTGAACAGCGATACAAGAAGGGTCTTATCCAGCGCATCGTTGACAATGCGCGCATAGTCTTTCTTGCCATTGGTATCGCGGACGGTTTCCCGCACACGGTCGAAGACAACGATCGAGTTGTTGATCGAGTAACCGATAATCGTAAGCAGGACGGAGATAACTTCCGTATTGACTTCAAGCCGCAGGATGGTAAACATCGCAAGTGTGATCAGTACGTCATGCATAAGCGCAACCAGACACGATACCGAATAATCCCACTCATAGCGGAACGCGATATATGCCAGCATTGCGATCCAGGCAACAACCGTCAGGATGGCATTGTGTACCAGCTCCCGTCCGACGACCGGAGTAACCACGTTGTCGCCCGGCTCCTGGCCGTAGCGTTCATAGAAGGCCTCTTTGATTTCTTTCAGCTGGTCGGTTGTCAGCGATTCCTTTGTGGTCGCATATACCGTGGTGTTTCCTGCTGCCTGATAGCTGAATCCCGTATATCCAAGATCCGCAAGTTCCGAAGAAACCTCATCGATTGTGATCGGCGTTTCGCTTGTGACCGTCAGCTTTGTGCCGGCCGCAAAGTCGATGCCGAGATTCATGAATCCGTTTCCGCCGGCGGCGTTGACAACGCCGATGATCAGCGCAAGGCCGAGGATTCCGAGACTGGTATAGATCAGATACTTTGCCTTCTTGACGTAATCAATACCGCGGACACCGAAGAAGAACTGCGATTCTCCTTTTGAAACATCCGGGATCTGCGACTTACTGACACCGAAGTATTCCGGTTTGTTGTCGAACTTTCCGGTACCGACAAGCTGCTTCAGCAGCCATCTGGAGAACGCAACGTTGATCACAAGCGTACCGACAACGGTAATGATCAGCATTGTCGCAAAACCGCGCACTGCACCGTTGCCCCAGATATACATGATGAGGCCGGCAATCAGCGTTGTGAGCTGGGCATCGAAAATCGCAGAGAAGGACTGCTTCTGGCCTTCCGCAACCGCGGAGGGAACAGAACGGCCTTTATAGAGTTCCTGGCGGATCCGCTCATAACTGATGATGTTGGCGTCAACCGTCATACCGACACCGAGAACAAGCGCACCGATTGCGGTCAGGGTAAAGACAGCACCCATCAGGCCGTAAAGACCGAATACTGCCCAGATATACGCTGCCAGCATGATCACGGAGACAACGCCCGGCAGACGGTATTTGTAGACCATGAACGCAAGAACAAGCAGAACACCGATCAGACCGGCAATCGCTGTCCGATGCAGCGCATCCGCACCATACTGTGCACTGACAACGTTACTGGAAATCTCCGTCATCTTGACCGGCAGAGAACCGGAATTGATCAGTTCTGCAAGCGTGCGGGCTTCCGCATCGGTAAAGCTGCCTTCAATAATGCAGTCGCCGCTGATCCTGCTGCGTACAGTAGCTGCACTGATATACTTCGGCTCCTGGCCGGCAAGAGACTTGGCATACTCTTCTTTATAGGTATCCCCTTCTTCCCAGTCGAGCCAGATGATCATAACGTTGTTTCCGCTTCCGCGCGACGATACATCCTCTGTGATCTCCGCGAACTTTGTCTGGTCCGCAATCTTGAGGGAGACGATCGGGCGTCCGTCCTGGTATGCCAGGCTTGCGCCGCCGTCGGTAATGATCGAAGCATCCGAAAGAAGCTCATCATTGACGTCCCGGAATGTGAGGTTCGCCGTTGTGCCGATCATCTCACGGGCGCTTTCCTGGTCAGCAACACCGGCAAGCTGAACGCGGATACGGTTTGTGCCTTCCACCGTGATCATCGGCTCACTTACGCCGAGAACATTGACACGTTTCTGAATGGCGTTTGTTACCGCGCTCATATCAATGGCCGCGCCGGCATTTTCCTCTTCCAGCGGTGTGACCTCGTAGAGAATTTCAAATCCACCGACGAGATCCAGGCCGAGATTCAGGCTGTTCTTGATCGTGTTGAACGTTGCGGCGATCAGAATGACAAGCGCAGCAACCACTGCACTGAATGCGGCCAGGCTGTTTTTCTTTTTGTTGTTGCTCATGGTTCTATCCTCCAATTAAATCCGAAAAATCTGACAGGCTCTGCCTTTTACCGTCTTCCAGAGCCTTCCTGGCAAGATACTTCACGAGATCATCCGGTTTTACCGCGATGATCTCTGCAGCCGCCTCATGAAGACTGCGGGGCGGATGCTTGCGGAACAGATCTTCCGAAAGGTATGACTCCAGGCTCTGATATGTAAGAGAATCCAGATACTCCCGTTTCAGCTGCTGCAGCTTGACTACCATGATCATCTGAACTTCAACATTGTCGACATCATACTGCGCAGTTCTCATGAAAAAATACCCGTCTCCTCGTGCAAATTAATATGATATACCAAATTTGCCATTGATGAAACGGGAATTTAACCTCTTTTGCGGTCATTTCAGCCGCAGTCAATGGATTGCGATCAGAAATCCAAGCACCGCAAAGACCGCCGATGCGAGCCAGATAATATGAACCGTCTGCACTTCTCCGAGGCCGAGGCCGTGCTTTTCTTTGGGAAGAACAAACGAATAATGGATCGGAGTATACGGAAATACACGCTTATGCCGGAGTTTGACGGACCCGATCTGAATGATACAGCTGAGGGTATCGATCACATATACACCGCCGATCACAATCAATGCGATCTCCTGCTTCATGACAAGCGAGGACGCCGCAAGTGCTCCCCCGAGGGCCAGCGAACCGGTATCTCCCATAAATACTTTCGCCGGATGTACGTTGTAATGAAGATATCCGATCAGAGCGCCGATCAATGCGGCGTAAAAGCCGGCAAGATGCACATTCCCCTCTCGGATTGCCAGAACCAGGAACACCGCAAAGCTTGTGACACAGCATCCCGCCGCAAGACCGTCCATGCCGTCCGTAAGGTTCACTGCGTTGGACGCGCCGGAAAACATCAGCAGGATCAGAAGCAGATACAGGTGCCCGAGGCTGATGGCTCCTGCAAACGGAATGCGGAGTGTGAGTTCCCCTCCGCCGAGCCGGTAGATTATATATATAACAGCTGCGAGAATTACCTGCAGAAAGAACTTGCGCCGGGGGATCAGACCGTCATTATTGTGCTGTACTGCAATCAGCCAGTCGTCCCAGAACCCAATCAGTCCGTACCCGGCAAACGTAAGCTGTAAAATCAGCAGATCTCTGGAAAAGCCAAGAAACAGTTCGCTGATAACACTGACCAGAAGCGGAACAACAATAAACAGAATCCCGCCCATAATCGGGGTCTTTGCCTTTTCCTTGTATTCTTCCAGGCTGTATTCGCTGACCGTCTGGTTGAAACTGACCTTTTTCAGATACCGGATAAACGGCGGCATCAGAATCCATACCGCGGCGAGCGAAACCATAAACGATATCATGCAGACAGCTGCCATAACTTCCTCTCAATCTGCGTGAAATTATACAATACAGAATTATTCAAACTCAACTTCTATCTCGGTTCCGCGGCTGATCAGAGTGCCGGGATCGATATTCTGAGACACAACAACCCCCTCCCCGTGCAGACGGAATCCGAACTGCGTCACCTGCCATAATGCGGTGACATCCTTTCGCGTCCAGCCGGTCATATCCGGCATGATAAAGGAATTGGTGTCTGTCACAAGGAATATCTTTCCGCCGTTCACCATGGTTCCGGCAGACGGATACTGATCAATAATCGTTGAACCGTTGCCAAGGACTGTAACCTCTCCGTTGAGATACGAAAGTTTCTGGCCCGCAAAGGAAAGGGAATGATTCACAAGATTCGGCATCTCCCCTGCTTCCTTTTCAACCGCGGCCGCTTCAATCTGAAGCGGATCGGACGGATCCGGTTCTTCGGCCGGGGTATCCTGGTCCAGGACATTCGCATAGCCAAGCCGCATCGCGGTCTTGCGGATCAGGTTCTGCACCGGCCCGGTGTTGACATGGGCATTGGGATTGTACGGTGCTTCAAAGCAATAGTAGACGATGACCTTCGGGTCATCCGCCGGAAGTGCGCTCATCAGGGAGGCAATCGTATAGCCGGACATATAGGAGCCATTGATGGAAACCTGGGTGGTTCCGGTCTTGCCGATGAACTCACAGTCCGGAATCCGGTAGTACTTTGCGGTACCGTCTTCTGAATTGACGGTGCGGTAAAGAATCTCCTGAACCTGTTTCGCAGTATCTTCGGTAATCGGCTCTCCGGTCGTGCGCACTTCTGCCTGGTAAAGGATCCGGTTGTTGTCATACGAATCCCGGATCGATTCCACATAATACGGACGCTTCATCGTACCATCGCCGAAAATTGCGGAATACGCCTGCAGCATCTGCAGCATTGTCACCGTCGATCCCTGTCCGTACGAAATCGCAATCTTGTCCGCCGGCCAGGTAAAGTTGAGATAGCCGGTTTCTTCCGGCATGCCGTCTGTCTTTACGGACTGGAAATAGCCGAATTTTTTCAGATATTCAAGGTTTTTATCCGAGCCGAGCAGCTCCGTCTGAATTGTCGCCGCCACAACGTTCGAGGAATACATCAGTCCGTGGTCATAATCGATGACGCCGAACCGGTTTCCGGACGCATTGGTAATCGGATGTTCGCTTCCGTAGGCCGCCCGGTGCGGGTTGCGGTCATCATCCCAGCTGTAGTAATAGATGTCGGAATCTACAAGTGCGGTGCCGTCATATACGCCTTCGTTGATCGCCGATGCCCAGGTTATCGATTTCAATGTGGAACCCGGCTCATACGGGAGCTGTGCACCGTAGTTGTTGTAGTCAGCGATATCCAGTGTGTTCGGGTCAAAACTCGGGTATTGTCCCCACCCGAGAATTTTTCCGGTATCGATTTCCATCACAGCACCCCAGATGCGTTCTGCCTTGAACTGCTGCTGCGTCATCACAAAGCTTTCTTCCAGTGCCTCCTGGATTTCCTTGTCCAGTGTTGTATAGATATTGTTTCCGTTTTCTGCGCTCTTCGTTTCTTCTTTCATTCCGGGAAGAATATAGCCGTTTTTATCTGCCTGATAAATGCGGTATCCGTCATCGCCCCGCAGATACGTATCGAGATAAAGCTCTGTGCCCATTTTTCCGATCGTTGAACCGTTCTCATCGGACTGTGCAAATCCGATCAGGTTCGACGCAAATGTTCCGAGCGGATACACTCTCTGAATACTGTCGGTAAATTCAATGCCCGGAAGACCGAGGGCTTCGATCTGGTTCTTGACGGACTCGGAAAGATTCCGGCCTGCCGTACCGAGTTCTGTCTGCCACACATCCTGATTCAGATATCCGAGAATCGTATCTTTGTCCGTACGGAGAATCTGTGCAAGTTCTTTTGCGGTGGTTTCCTTGTCCTGAACATAGGCAACCTCGCCTTCAACCGAAAGCCGGTCTTCTGCGAGAATACAGATGATATTGTACGTGCGGTTATCCTCCGCGATAATCGTCCCGTCCGATGCATAGATATTCCCGCGCAGCGCCTTGTCGGTCACACGGATCGTATTTGCGGAATCCGCATACGCGGAAAGATCGGTGCCGCTTCGGAAATGCCGCTTGATAATCGAAACGTAAAAAACATTAGCGGCAAGAAGACTCATTACCGCTAATGACGCAAGAAATATACGCAGTACCGCACGATTTCCACGGTTGTTCATATCAAACCCTCATCAGTCCCCGCTGGTCTTCGTTATGGTTATAATATTATTTTGCTCAAGTCTCAATCCTTTATCTGCAGCAATTGAATTGACGCGCTCACGGTTATTCAGGGTGTTCACCTCCACCGCAACCGCATCATTGGCAATCTGGAGCTCTGCAATTTTCGCTTCAATTTCCTGTTTCTGGGAACTCAGGTAGTTGTTGTAGGTACGCAGAAACAGCGTGGACATCAGATACAGGATCGCTGATACGAGAAAAAACACGCCTGTGAATGTCCCAAGCTTCAGCCGTTTCTTTTTTCTGTTCTTTCCGTTCTGTGCCATATCCGTTTACTCTGTTTCCTTTACTCGTTCTATCACGCGCAGCTTTGCGCTGTGCGATCGGTGATTCTGTTCCAGTTCCTCTTCCTGCGCTGTCACCGGATGCCGGGTGACCAGAGAGAAGGAGGCCTGCTCCATCTGCGATGCTTTCAATGGAAGCTTGGGATCCGCAAATGGAGCAGAGGATAATGTTTTAAAGCAGGTCTTCACCATCCGGTCCTCCAGGGAATGGAAGGTGATCACTGCACACCGCCCGCCGACCTTCAGCATCGAGCAGGCTTCATCCAGCCCTTCCTGCAGCGCATCGAGTTCATGATTCACCTCAATACGGATTGCCTGGAAGGTCTGTTTTGCGGGATGCCCCTTTTTGCGGAGCACCGCTTCCGGAAGCGCCGAGCGGATCACATCCGTCAGCTGTCCGGTCGTATCAATGGGAGCGCTGCGGCGTGCGGTTTCGATCGCTCTTGCGATCTGCTTCGCCCGCGGCTCTTCCCCGTACATCTTCAGAATCCTTGTGAGATCCTGAAAGGAATAGGTGTTCACGACGTCCCATGCGGTCAGCTCCTGGCTGAGATCCATCCGCATGTCCAGCCGGCTGTCAAACCGGTAGGAGAATCCTCTGGAAGGATCATCGAACTGCGGGCTGGATACCCCGAGATCCATCATGATTCCGTCTGCCCGCGCAACGCCGTATGCGTTCAGGGCTTCTTTCATATGCCGGAAATCTTCATGAATGAAGGTGACGTGGTCTTTCCATTCCGCAAGATTGATTTCGGACTCCGCAATCGCCTGCTCATCCTTGTCAAATGCGTAGAGATGACCGTCCTTCAGCTTTCGAAGCACCTCAGCTGCGTGTCCGCCCCGTCCGAGCGTACCGTCGACATAGATGCCGTCGGGTCTGACATTGAGAAGCGATATCGTCTCCTTCAGCAATACGCTGGTGTGTTCCATTACAGAAGGAACTCCGTGAGTGTTTCCGCCGCATCTTCGAAATCCGCTTCCGAAACTTTGTCATATTCGTTCCAGCGTTCTTCGGCCCAGATTTCGATATGATCCCCTGTTCCGATAACCACGCATTTCTTGGTGATCGAAGCAGACTGGATCAGCGCTGCGGGAAGCTGAATTCTTCCCTGCGAGTCCGGCTCGCATTCCACGGCTTTTGAAAGAAAAAATCTTGAGAACTGCCGTCCTGCCTTATTGGTCAGAGGAATCGAGCTGAGTTTGGAGGTCAGTTTGTTCCACTGGTCATTTGTATAGACGGTCAGGCATCCCTCCAGATACCGTGTTACAACGAAAGTGCCGCCAAGTTCTTCCCGGAAACGGGACGGAATGATCAGACGGTTTTTTGCGTCCAGACTGTGTCGGTACTCCCCCATGAACATTCCAGTCCCCCACTTTCCACCACTTTGTGTCACTTTCTACCACAAGAATACCACAAGCCATCTCGTTTGCAATAAAAAATTGTCCGAAAAACCACCATTAAAAACCGCGCACAAAGCCTCTGTTCATGCGGTTTTGATTGGTACACCAACATTACGGAAAGAGGATGAAACCCGATGGTTATCAATGATTCAGACCAAATTGAAATACTGAATTTGCGGAATGAAAAAATGTAAAAAATTTCTGCAAAAAAAAATATTAAAAAAAAGAGAATCACTGGGATTCTCTGATTCTTCCGATTTAAATTCGGGTTTAGGCTTTCGCTTTTTCGCTGCCGGTGGAACCGCACTGCGGGCAAGCGTGATGCGGCTGTTTGAACGCACCGCATTCCGGGCATCTTACG
>CAJOLG010000090.1 GCA_905235315.1 uncultured Solobacterium sp.
ATGACATCCTTTGGCGTGAGGTGATAATGACCGCAGGGTCATTATCGGAGTCCTGACGCCTTTGCAGGTGCCTATATATTTGCCGGTAACGTAGTGCCCTAAGCACTTAGGCTAGTCAACAAGGGCTTTTACAAGCCCCTAGCTTTAGCTATGGGGTTATTGACCACATACTCACAGAACGGTACCAGATCCGGATTAACAGCTGTTTCAAAAGAGCCGGGTCTTTAAACACCGATTTGAACATGAAGTCATCCATGATCGGGATATACGGTTTCTTTTTTCGTCTCATACTTTCCATATAGAAAGCGAGCTGCGGATTTCCCCTCACAAAGTGAAAAATCTCAATAATTCGTATATTCGAATTATATATCGCGGTCCCGTCTTTATTCAAGCACCAGAAACGGACCGGCATTTCTGCCGGTCGGTCACATATTACAGCTTGCTGTGTTCGTTGCGGTAAGAGGCAAGAAAGAGATCCAGGTTGCCTTTGAGTTCGATCCAGCCGCTGTGATCCGGCACAAGGAGCGTATCTCCCTGCCGGATCGTTCTGTCATTGAGATATCCTTCTCCTTTGACACAGGTGTAGAAGGCAAAACGTTCATGAAGAAAGCATCCGTGACCGTCGGTCTGGATCCGCATCAAGGTATAAAGACCCGGCTCATCCCAATAGCGGGTCACCTTACAGCCGAATTCAGTCGCAGAAGGATACGTCTGAAAGGTGATCATCTTATCGGGGATATTCACATTGTCATAGACTTCCTGAATCTGGATCGGGCGTTTCTTCCCGGTCTTTGGATCAATACGGTCATAGTCATATAACCGCAGGGTGCAGTCCGCATTGCGGGAGATGTTATACAGCAATACGCCCTTCCCGACCGCATGAAGCGTACCGGAGGGGATATCAATAAACGCATCCGGTTCGGTTTTCAGATACCGCAGTAACCGGTCCCACTTCCCCTGTGTACTCCAGTCAATAAATTCCTGCCTGGTTTTCGCATAATGCCCGAACTCAATATATCCGTCTTCCGGGCAGTCAAGGATCACCCAGGCTTCCGGCTTCCCGCGGCCGCCGTTATATCCCCTTGCGAATGCGTCATCCGGATGGATCTGAACCGAAAGATCATCCAGGGGATCCAGTACATTGACTCTGACGGGCAGTTCTTCCGTCTCACAGTCAAACCATTCCGGTGCGGCTTCATATAACTCTGATAATGTCATGCCAAGCTCCGGCACTTCACAGTCCGCATGATCTTTTAAAGCCACCACATTGTATACTTCGCCCAATGGTTCCACATCGGTCACATAATGAAACTCGTCTCTGAGGCGGGTTCCCCCGCCCCACATCCGGGGTTCATAATGCGGCATGATTCTTACAATTCGTTTTTCCATACTCATTACCAGGTTTTGCCGTAAAGCCCCAGTCCTTGGACATGCGGATATAAGGCATCCTCTCTTTGTAAAATAAATATTTGTAATAATTTACTTATAGATAAGAACAAGTCTTTAAAACGCCTATAGTGTAGAAGCCGTCTGCACTTTAAAAACCAACACAACGTACAGTTCTTTGATAGTTGTATATATGAGGTTGCATAGCAAAGGGCTATGCGTAAAATATACACCGTTTCCCTGAACCCCGGGTATTATACAAACCGCAGAATCTGACTGATCCGGCGCGGAAGATCCAGCACACCCTGATGGTTTGCCAATACCTTAGCGCCCTTTACCGGGTCTTACCGGGTCATTGGTGAGGATGGCATCCACATTGAGGCTGACAAGACGCTCCATGACATCCTCATCATTGACCGTCCACACAAATACCCGTTTGCCTGCTTTATGAAGACGCTCCACATTGGAGAAGGTCGCAAAGGTTTCCTGAATACTGACAATGGACGCCGCATCCAGGTTTTCGATCTCTCCAAGACCGATGACTGTGGTATAGGCAGTCAGGATATCCGGGTTGACTTCCTTTACCCGAACCAGAGTGTCATAGTCCAGCGATGTCACATCGCAGTGATCCAGGAAGTCATTGGCGCAGATGATATCCGCGACTGCCTGTTCAATTCCTTCATCATGTCCGTTTCGCTTGATCTCAATGTTGATAAAGAGATCTCCCTTAAACTGTTTGATCACCTGATCCAGGGTCGGAACCGGTGTCCCGGCAAATTCTTCCGAGAAGGATTTCCCCGCATCATAGGTCTTCACTTCATCCCATGTCACTTCCCAGACATGTTTGTCTGTCCCGCAGGTTCGCGCGAAGCTGTCATCGTGCATCACGATGATCGTTCCGTCCTTCAGCATCTGCACATCCAGCTCCACGGCTTTTGCGCCGGCATCCAGCGCTGCCTGAAAGGCGGGAATGGTATTCTCCGGCGCCGCTTCACTGTAGCCGCGGTGCGCCATGATCATGGTTTTGCCGTTCTCGGTATTCGTCATCCACCGGATCTGTCTTACACGCGGCGGTACGGAGAAGAATACCGCAAAGCCGCAGATTGCCCAGAATACAGCAGCCAGCACCGGGTTGTTGATATGCGCCGGAGCAGAGACAAAATCCGGTACTGCATAGCCTTCGGTTTCACACGCCCGGTAATACAGTTCCTGAATCACCGCCTGGAATACCACGGCTCCGATCCACATTCCGATTGTTTTCAAAACCATGGTAACGATTTCGATCCGGTCCGGTGTCATAAGCGCAGACCAGCTCGCGCTTCCCGGCTCGATCCAGAGCCAGAGCAGATACCACAGTACAAATACAATAAGACCCGATACACTGACGATCAGCGCAAAGATAATGTAATAACACAGCAATACCGCAATCAGACGGAACACACCGATGGTGCGCACGGCCTTCCAGCTGCGCTTTGCGGCGTGGCTGAAGCCTTTCTGTTCAATGGCCATTACCGTAAAGGTAAAGATCCAGCCGATACTGAGGAGAAGGATGATCACATTGGCCGCATACCAGAGAATGGCAGCCCACTGTCTCTGGTAGATGAATTCCAGGATAAAGCCCGGCATTTCAATAAACCGCACGATACTGGTTTCATCCGCCAGCGCGGTTAACGGCAGCACTAACAATATATAGGGCAGCAGCGGCCAGTTCGCCGCATTGACATTGTCAATCGCGTAACGGGTGCCTTCTGCCAGAATCTCTTTCACATTGAGCCTGACGCCGCTTGTCGATGCATGGATGGCCCTCGCAAGACTGCCCTGCTCGATCAGGGTAAATAAAACAACAAACATCAGAATAACCAGAAGAATGAGCCAGGTTAACGGATTCAGAAAGCTTTTCCCCACATTGTACTGGGCAAGATTATCCGTCCCGTTTACATACAGCATCAGCCGTTCGAGATATACAAGAATCGGGAAAAATACAACCAGACAGATCACCCGGTAGGCAATTTCAAATCCCAGCAGGGATTTGAAATCCCCTGCGATGAGGCCGGCAGTGCGTTCTGTCTTTAACAGCAGTCTCGAGATTCCTTTTTTCGGGCTCTGTTTCTCCTTCGTTTTCTCTGCGTTGTCTGTTGTTTTCTGTGTTATTTGCGGTTCGTTGGTCATACTGTGGTTCGTTATTCCTGTTCTGTTTCGTGCTTATTATACTACCACATGGTGTCGGTTCCGGATTATCATGCAGGTCCGTCACATATTACGGCTTCCTGTGTTCGTTGCGGTAAGAGGCAGGAAAGAGATCCAGGTTTCCCTTGAGTTCGATCCAGCCGCAGTGATCCGGCACAAGGAGAGTATCCCCCTGCCGGAAGAAGAGCCGAACATACCGGAATGCCATAGACAGCGGGTAATTATGATATATTGTCTTACGTACGGAAGGTCTTCCTTCCGGATAACAGGAGGTTTGTTTTACCAGATGTTTAAAAAAGTATTAGTCTGCGCTATGAGTGCAATTCTGCTTGCCGGGTGCGGCAGCGCTGCCCCCGCTCAGGAACCGGCTGAACCGGCGTCTTCTTCGGCGGATGTCACCTCATTCAAAACCATCGGTGATATCTATGCGGCGAACCCGAATGTACGGGAAAGCGGGAATACCAATGATACCTATTTCTGTGTCTTTGAACTGAACGGAAATCTGTACCGCGCCTATGCGGATATCTCCAGTGATGTCTTTGATCAGCTGATGGCGCTGGATTTCTCAGATTCGGATTATGATGCGAAACAGCAGGCGATTCTCGCACCGCTTCCGATCCGGCAGTTTGACGATCTCACCGCGATGATTCCCTCCCAGGAAGAACTCGATCAGTGGATCGGAAAAACCGGAAAGGATCTGCTGGATGACGGATGGACCGAGGGGTTCGGCTATAACCTGGAGGATATGGATTTCTATCTGAACAAAGGGCCGTTCTCTTATGTCGTGCGCTTTGAGAAAGACAAGGAGTACCAGAATTCCGATGACTTTGATGTCGAGGCTGTAATCTCTCCCCTTACCATTGTGTCTGTCACCTATGACGGAATCGGAAACGGAGCGGAGATCTTCTGAGACCCTGATCCAAAATTCCTGTACAGGAGATCTTCCCCACGGAAGATCTTTTTTTGTTTATACCGGTTTATCATTCGTTCAGCCGCAGGTTCTGACATTGCATACATGGACGTTCAGACGGTATGATGAAACCGTATGTGAATGAAACGTCACAGAGGAGGAACCCATATGATTTGTTCAAAATGCGGCGCACCTGTGCCCGAAGGATCAAAATTCTGTACGGAATGCGGGGAACCGCTCCAGGCCGAACCGGTAACTGCCGAACCCGAAACGCCTGCAGTATGCCCGAACTGCGGAAATCCGATTGCGCCGAATACAAAGTTCTGTGTCGTCTGCGGCACTCCGCTTGGACAGCCTCAGCCTGCAGCACAGCCGCTTCCGCAGAATGAGGAAGCCCCGCAGCCGGCATCTGTGCCTGACAATGAAGTACCGCCCGTATCCATCAATCCGGAACGCAGACCCGAACCGGCGAATCTCAAAGAGTATGCGGAAGCGTACGCAAGCGAAAACACCAAAAAGACAATCCGGAGTATCCCTACGTTCCTGTATATTCTTGCGGCATTGAATCTCCTTCTTGCGTTCTTCGGCTCTTCATCCATTGTGGATGCGATCGCTCTTGCGGCACTTGGATACTGGTATCAGAAAACCTGGTCCACTGCCGCCGCATACGCCATACTGGCATATGCGATCCTGTCGGTTCTGCTGTGTTTAGTGTATTACGGAGAACTCCATGGCTTACTGATATTGATCCTCGGTATTTACTGTGCAGTCACAACCGCAAAGGTAAAGAAGGCATACGATGCCTATAAGAAAACCGGATCTGTCCAGCAGTAAATCGGTCGAACCATATCAAACGAAATATGCCTGACCCTATAACGGGAAAGGCATTTTCAGTTTGTGTGATGGGGAATTATAAATGCGCTTTTACAGTTTCGATGATTGCGGCATCGGCCGGCAGCCAGTCCACAGAATCAATCGTATCTTTCGTCAGCCACTTTGCGGCTTCATGTTCAAGCAGTACAGGGTTTCCTTCGACTATCTTTGCCCAGTAACATCGCATGGATAAATGAAATTTCGGATAATCATATTCTATGGTCGTGAGATACTCTCCCACTTCAATTTCCGTTTTCAGTTCCTCTTCAATCTCCCGTTTCAGTGCATGTTCGGGCGTTTCGCCTTCTTCCACTTTTCCGCCGGGGAATTCCCATCCGTCTTTGAAATCCCCGTATCCTCTCTGGGTTGCGAAGATACGGTCTCCGTCACGTATGATTGCGGCAACTACATGAATTGTCTTCATTTGGTTATGCCTCCTGTGCAGTGACTTCTTCGGGAATTTCAAAGTCTACAAAATATTCATTCGGAACGGCTGTGTCCAGGGCGATGTCGAACAATAAGGTCGGATACTCCACTCCGTTTTCTTCGGTGAATGAAGTTCTCATATTCTGGAACTTGCCCGTTCCGAAATAGGTAAACGGCAGCACAACACCGTCCTCTTTTTCCACTTTTCTTACAAACAAGTACACCCGTTTTGTATTGATTAACTTCTTTCCTTCCGAATTATCTACCGTCGTATTGTTTTTACTTTCCCATTGAAACAAAGACTGGCTAATAAACTTGTCTTTATAATTGAGCTTTCCTGTCTCATCCTTCTTTAATCCAATAAAGACATAGGTGTCGCCGACATTCTTAGGATCATAATAAGTACCTATAACTTTCAGATCCATGACCCCTTCCTTCAGCATTACCATTGCGACCTGCTCTTTATAATAATTACCATACAGTTTGTACTTACCTTCAAAGTCTCCAAATTCCGTTGCACACCTTGTTAAGCCGTAATTCAACGTGTCTTTCATATAATTGGAGAATTCACTTCCGGTATTCTTTAGGCCCACCGTATCCGTAATGACGCCATTCTTAGTCAGATAATTTACTGCGTATTCCAATGCACGAACTGTCGTGCCCGGATAATCCCTATGAATGACCTCAATATCAATCGTTCCAGTTTTCATTAAATAATCCATGACAAGGTATTCTTCCGGCCTCACCAACGGCAACATATCTTCCAACTTATCAATGACATCTGTCTCCTGTTTCGAAAAAACGGGAATGGACTCTTCGCCGATCTTCTTAAGAAAGGTGTAATAGGATTTGTTCTTTCCGCCGATATTTGATTTCAAAAACCGAATCAAATCCGGAGCGATCTCATAATCCAAATAATCCATATGGGAAGGATAAGTGTCAGATTTTATATATTCTCTGAAGTTTTCATAATCTTTCTTCAGGAAGTCTCTGCGGTTGAAATTCGTATTATCGATATAATGAATGATTTCTTCTTTCGCTAACGGATCAAAATGAATCTGCACGCCAGGTATAGCTAAACTGTCAAAATCAGAAGAGATCATCGTCTTAAGATATGTCTTTTCTGTATATACCGTTCTGCCCAGTGTTCCAAGTGCTAATGCAATCTGCACCGATCGTTCATAATTGTTTCCGATGAAATCGAGAACGGTGACATATTCTTTCCCCGGATACTTTCGCAATCCGCGGCCAAGCTGTTGTAAAAAAATCGTTTGTGATTCGGTCGGACGCAAGAAAAGAACCATATTGATCTGCGGTATATCGACACCTTCATTCAAAATATCAACCGTGCAGATAATCTCTAACGGGTTCGTATCATCCTGTAAGTCTTTAAACGCTTTGATTCTCTGACCGAGATCATTACTGCCGGTTAACGCAACGGTGTGATATCCCATTTCATACAATTCTTCTGCCATTAGTTTGCAGTGAGAAATATTCGTGCAGAATGCAATGCATTTCAGTTTCTCGTTGGCAAGCCGATGCTTTTCTATTTCTCCGGAAATAAATTCAACGTTTTCCTGGCGGGCAATCTCGCGCGCCACTTTCATGCGGTCTTTGTCATGGTAGTCCGCCAATTGCGTCCGTATGCCATAGTAGTGGAACGGCACAACGAGATCGTTCAAAATAGCATCTCTTAACCGCAGTTCAAACGGAATATTCTGATCAAACAATCCAAATATATCCTGGTTATCCATTCGTTCCGGTGTAGCTGTTAAACCAAGCATGAATTCCGGATGGAAGTATTGAAAGATTTTCTGCCCGCTATCCGCAACAATATGATGGACTTCGTCATACACGATGTAATCAAACTCATCCGGATCGAAGTCCGTTAAATGTCTTGAAAGCATTGCGGTTGAAGCGAATATAAAATCAGCTCCGAGATCACTCTGTTTTCCTGTGAACATTCCGTAGGTTCGTTCCGATCCAAAAACATTCTTGAATGTATCTCTTGCGTCTTTGAGAATCACATCCCGATGTACTACATACAACAAACGCTTTGCGCCAAAGTTTCTGGCATCGAATGCCGCGAGATAGGTTTTACCGGATCCGGTTGCGCTGATGATGAGCGCTTTGTTTACACCTGTATCGCGGTAACGGCGAATTTCTTTCAACGCCCGCCGCTGCATACTGTTGGGATTGATAGAGAGGGTGTTTGGATTGGTATAATCCATGTCCCACTTCTCCAAGGCGTATTCTAATTGGATTCGATAATGCTTAATAAGATTCTCATCCAACGGGAGCGTCTTATTCCAAAGGTAGTCAAACTCCCTCATTGCATTTTGATAGGACGCAAACGACTCTTTCGAAATCAGCGATACATTCCACTCTATATTTTTCAATAGTGCGAAGCGCGTTATATTCGAAGAACCAACTACGATTTCTACCTCTTCTTCATATTCAAAAAGATATCCTTTTGAATGAAACCCGTTCTCACCAAAACACTCATAGTCCAAGTGACATTCAAAGTTCTGATACTTCTTCGTCCAGGCTAAAAACAATTTTAATGACGGAATATCTGTGAAGTTTTGATAGGTAGAGGTGATCAGTCTTCCTTTGACACCTCTGGCGAGTGCCTCTTCCATTTCTCGTGACAATAGAATTAATCCTGCACTCTTAATAAAACTCACAGAAAAACAGAAAGACTGACATTCCTTCAAATTAGATTTGATCTTATCAAGAAATGTTTCTTGAGAGTAGTTTGTTAAGAATTGGTTATTCATAATTGATCATTTGAAAATCTATATAATCCACATGCATTATTCATGCGGGTGTGCCGCAAAGAAGTCGGTTAACCCCGGCACAAACTTGGTCTTTCTTCCAAGGCCTCCGTTAC
>CAJOLG010000091.1 GCA_905235315.1 uncultured Solobacterium sp.
TCATAGCCATAGTTTTCCAGCATGACTTTGACGATGTTTTTCCCGATGTCGTGAATGTCGCCCTTGACGGTCGCAAGGATCACGGTGCCTTTGATCTTCTGCGGTTTATCTTTCATGGATTCCCGGATGACCGCAAACGATGCCTTCGCCGCATCTGCGCTCATCAGCAGCTGGGGAAGGAAGACCGTGCCTTTCTCAAACCCTTTTCCGACTTCATCGAGGGCGGGAATCAGATGCCCGTTCACAATGTCATTCAGCGGATCTGAGGTTTTTTTCAGGAGCTCGGCGGTGAGGGACTCACTCTGGGAAACCATACCCCGGACTACCGCAGCTGACAGCGAATCCGCTGTGCCGGATGCGCCGGAAGCGGTTTTCACCGGGGCGGGCCCGCTTACTTCTTCCGACTGGGCATAGGCAGCGATATATTCCGTGAAGTTTTCATCATGGTGAAGCAGGGCGTTGGATGCGTGCAGCGCCCCGAGCATCTGCGCGTTGTTTGGATTGATGATCGCGCAGGACAGCCCGTTCAGCATTGCCATGGAAAGGAAGTTGGCATTCAGTAAAGAACGCTGGGGCAGACCGAACGAGACGTTGGATACCCCGAGAATCGTTTTACAGCCAAGATCCTGCGAAGCCCGGCGGATCGTTTCCAGGGTAACCGCCGCCGCATCCGGATCGGCAGAGACCGTCATGGTCAGACCGTCGATGAGAATTTCCTTGCGGGGGATTCCGTAATGATCCGCTGCCGCAAGGATCCGCTCCGCAATCGCAATGCGTCCGTCCGCCGTGGCGGGAATGCCCTGTTCATCGAGGCACAGCGCCACAACGGCAGCACCGTATTTCTTCGCCAGCGGCAGAACGGTATCCATGGATTCCTGCTTCCCGTTGACAGAGTTGACCAGCGGCTTTCCGTTGTAAATACGAAGAGCGTGTTCAAGAACTACAGGATCCGGCGTATCGATCTGCAGCGGCAGGGAGGTAATGCCCTGAAGCCGGCGGATCACCGCATCCATGAGTTCGTTTTCATCAATATCGGGAAGGCCGACATTGACATCCAGAATATCTGCCCCGGCATCTTCCTGCTCGATGGCCTGGGACAGGATATAGTCGATATCCTGTTCGCGCAGCGCCTGCTGGAACCGTTTCTTTCCGGTCGGGTTGATCCGTTCGCCGACGATCAGGGTTTTTCGGCCGATTTCCGCAAAGCCGGAATAGGAAGTGACATACGTATTGGGTTTGACGGACGGCTTCTGATACGGAACATCCTTTACGGCTTCGATCAGCGCGGAAATATGACGCGGGGTGGTTCCGCAGCATCCGCCCAGTCCCTGCACGCCGAGGGCGGCAATCTCCTTCATGATGGCGCCGAATTCGTCCGGCTGCACATCATATACGGTCATGCCGTGTTCGGTGCGGGGAAGCCCTGCATTGGGGTTGACAATAACGGGAATCGATGCGGTTTCGACAAACTGTTTTACAATCGGCAGCATCTCCCGCGGGCCGAGTGAGCAGTTGACGCCCAGGGCGTCCACGCCGAGTCCCTCCAGCATCGGAACCAGGGTTTTCACCGTACCTCCGGTCAGGAGCTTTCCGGTTTTGTCAAACGTGCAGGTAATGAACACCGGAAGATCACAGGTTTCCTTTGCGGCAAGCACCGCAGCTTTGGCTTCATAGCTGTCGGACATGGTTTCAATCAGGACGAGATCGGCTCCTTCGTCTGCGCCGTAACGGATCACTTCCGCAAACAGGGAGACCGCCTCTTCAAACTTCAGATCGCCGAGCGGTTCGAGAAGCTTTCCGGTCGGGCCGATATCGAGCGCAATATAAGCATCTGTCCGCCCGGTCTGAATCCGCGCTTCCTTCGCATTGCGCACGGCCGCCCGGACGATGTCTTCCAGGTCATCCGGAAAGTGGAGCCGGTTGGCGCCGAACGTATTCGTATTGAAGATATGGGAGCCCGCCTTCAGATACCCGGTGTGCAGCTCGATGATCCGATCGGGATGTTCGAGGTTCCACCGCTCCGGCAGCTCGCCGCCGCGCAGACCCATCTTCTGAAGAAGGGTGCCGGATCCGCCGTCAAAGAAGACGTGTTCCTGTCTGATTTTTTCTGCTGCAGAAATCATATGGGTTTCTCCGTTCTGCTGTACATGCATGTATCCTGCATCCCGCATTCCTCGCATCCGCTCAGGATACAGTTTCGGTCCGTCGGGGAAAGCCCGACAAACGCGGTTACGGATTTGGTCGGCACCATCAGACAGCCTTCGGTCAGGGAGATGCCGGTTGTTTTTGTGATATTCAGAATGCGGAAGAACTCCCGCTGGCTTTCCAGCGCAAGATCTCCGTAACCCGGGGAATACCGCGGCCGGCAGAACAGCTGTTCTTCTGCCGCATCCCGGATGATCATCTGATTGACTTCATCGCAATACGCTTCGATCATCGCCGTGCATACTGCCTGAAGAACCGCCGTGTCAAACAGGGACGATACCTGCGCGCGGCGAATCAGCCGGTCAGGCTCCGGGCCCAGTGTACAGGCCATCATGGCAATCTTCGTACAGCCTTTCAGATTGCGGCTGAGGCCCGATCCGGTAAATACCGCATCTTCCACCGTAAAGGAGGTTCCGTTCGCTGAAAGCGGGAAAAAGCGGTAGACGTGCTTCGGCGAGATGTTTCGCTGAAGAAGCGAGATCGCTTCCTGAATCCGCGGTTCCATCCCGCTTTCTTCTGCGTTTCCAAGCCAGCGGAGAACTTCCGCCGAGGTGATCTCTCTCATTTGCGAAGCGCCGAAATATTATTCAGAATACCGGCGGCGACTTCCGGTTTGTTCATAGAGTACAGATGAATATGGGTGATGCCGTTGGCAATGAGATCGATGATCTGTTCCGAAGCGTAAATGATACCGGCCTGTTTCATTGCGTCCGGATCATCGCCGAAGTGATCAACGATTGCCTTGAACCGCTCCGGAACCTGGGTTCCGCTGAGCTGGACACTGCGGCCGAGCTGGCGGGCTTCGGTGATCGGCATAATGCCGGGAATCACCGGCACCGTGATGCCGGCTTCCCGCACGCGGCGCAGGAAGTTGTAAAAGACGGCGTTGTCGAAGAACATCTGGGTGGTAAGAAAATCACACCCGGCATCCACTTTCTGTTTCAGGTACTTGAGATCTTCCCGGGAATTGGGGCTTTCGGGATGAACTTCCGGATAGCAGGCGCCTCCGATACAGAGATCGGTGCGCTCTTTAATGAAGCGGATCAGATCGTCCGCATGTTCAAAATCATGCGCGGTGCGGCCGCCTTCGGGAATATCCCCGCGGAGGGCCATGATATTCTGAATGCCGCGCGCTTCATATTCCTCAAGGATGTGCTCCACATCGGACTTCGAAGCGGTGACACAGGTCAGGTGCGGGAGAACCGGCACATGCGAGCTGTTCTGGATCGTATCCGCAAGCTCCATCGTAATGCCGGCTGTTGTGCCGCCGGCACCGTAAGTCACACTGATAAAATCCGGGCTCAGCTCGGCAATCTTTTCCACGGTCTGCTTTACGGTTTCAAAGCCGGAGACTTTTTTCGGCGGAAACACTTCAATTGAGAATGTGACGCGGCTGTCATTCAGTAATTCGCGAATCTTCATAGTAAACCCTCTTTATGTTCTATTAATATATGGTATACGGAATCCGGGAAAACCGCGAACAAAATAATCGGAATGAGCATTTATTTCACCGGTCGGGCTATACTTGAAGCGGAAGAAAACTACGATGAATCAGGTTCTGGTGTTTGATATCAAACGATTTGCCGTACATGACGGGCCGGGGATCCGGACCACCGTCTTTTTCAAAGGCTGCGGGATGCGGTGCCGATGGTGCCAGAATCCGGAGGGCCTGGAGCCGGTGCGTCATGCGGTCTGGCTGGAACACCGCTGCCTTCACTGCGGCACCTGCCTCAAAGAGGCACTGCCCGGGCAGCTGGAACAATGCGGGGAGCGTATCCGGGTGAACCGCACGGATACAGAAAACTGGGATCCGCTGATCCATGCATGCCCGTCCGGCGCGCTCTGTTATGACAGCCGGTATTACACCCCGGAAGAGCTGATGCGTGAGATCCGGAAGGATGAAGTCTTTTTCCGGTATGGCGGAGGGGTCACCTTCTCCGGCGGAGAACCGCTTCTCCAAGGAGAGAGGCTGAAGGAACTGCTGGAGATGTGCCGTGCCGCCGGCATTAAAACGGCAGTCGAAACCGCGCTGTATGCGGATCCAAAGATCCTTGCGGATATCCTGCCGCTGACGGATGAAGTGTTTGCGGATTTCAAATGCCGGGACGAAACCCTGCATCGGAAAATCACGGGCGTCTCCAACCGGCGGATTTTGGAGAACCTTGCCGTTGTCCTGCAGAAGGCGGAAGGGAATGTGACGGTGCGCACACCGATGATACCGGGCTATACCGCATCGCACGAAAATGTTGCGGCGATCGCTTCGTTTCTCAGAATGTACCGGCCGGAAGTTCCCTATGAGCTGCTGAATTACAATGACCTGGCGCCGGCCAAATACAAACTGACCGGCATGGCGTATGAGCCCGGCACCCGGAAGCGCTTTTCCGAAGAAGAGATGGAGGCATTCCGTATCACCGCAAGGGAAAACGGCCTGCAAACTGTGATCTGAGCGGGAAACAGAAAACCCGATTTCTGAAGTGTCTGGAATCGGGTTTTCTTACGGTCTCAGAGATGATACAGCGCCGAATACTTTTCTTCGAGATAATCGAGATAGCAGTCCGGGTCAAACGGGCTTCCGGTTGCCTTCTGCATGATCTCATCCGCAGAGAGAAATGCGCCGTAGGTCTGTACGCGGTCTTTCAGCCAGGCAATGCAGGAAGTGTAGTTTCCGGAGCGAAGTGCCTCATCCACATCCATCTCTTCGTTCATTTTGCGGAAGAACTGCGCCGCAAACGCGCTGCCCAGCGCATAGGTCGGGAAGTAGCCGAAACTGCCGTCTGCCCAGTGCACATCCTGCAGGATGCCTTCTGCCGCATTGGAAGGGGTGACCCCGAGATACTCCCGGTATTTCTCATTCCAGACAGATTCAAGATCCGCCGGGTCGATCGACCCGCTGAACAGGCCCTTCTCGATTTCATACCGGATCAGGATGTGAAGCGGATACGTGAGCTCATCGGCTTCGGTGCGGATCAGCGAAGGCTTTGAGGCATTGACCGCCCGGACAAAGGCATCCAGGGAAACCGAGCCGAACTGGTCCGGAAACTGTTTCCGGAGGGAAGGATAGGCTGCCTCCCAGAAGGCGCGGGACCGCCCGAGATAATTCTCACAGAACCGGGACTGCGATTCGTGCATTCCGCTGGATACACCGAACGAGAGGATCGTTCCGTCATAGCGGGGATCGATGTTGTGCTCATACCAGGCATGCCCCACTTCATGGATCGTTGAGAAGATCGAGGAAGTCACATTGTGTTCGAGATATTTGGTCGTGGTGCGGCAGTCATTTTCGCACGTCCAGCTGGTGAAGGGATGTTCCGTTTCATTCTGATATCCCCAGGAGGGATCGAAGCCAAGTAGGGGAAGCAGCACATCGGTTGTCCACTGCTTCTGAAGCGAAGCGGGGCAGTACTGATAAAGGAAGGCTTCCTCTGCCGGTTCGGCGTTTACGACCCTGTGAATCAGCGGAACCAGCCGCTCTTTCACACGGCTGAAAAAGCGGTCATAGAACGCGGTCGTCGTGCCGGGCTCAAAATCATCCAGCATCTGGTCATAGAGCGGCAGGGAGCTGTTCCGCCAACCGTACAGTTTCTTTTTCCATTCGATCATACCTTTGAGGTGAGGCTCAAAAACGGCATAATCGGCGTTCTTCTTTGCCTCAAGCCAGGCATTGTAGGAGGCGCTCATCGCTTCTTCAAAGGCAACATATTCTTCCTTCGGTATCACATGAATCTTCAGGATCTCCCGTTCATAGAGTTCCGCTTCCCGCCGGATCACGGGATCGGCATCGGTTTTCAGTTCCGCAAGGATCGGAAGAATCGTTGGATCCGTCTGAATTGCGAAGAGTTCCCCCGCAAGATAGGCGGCGCGTTCATCGCGGTATGCCGCCCCGGCAGGCGGGGCAACCGTAAGCTTATCGATGTTGATAATACTGAGCGCCATTTCATAGGCGGAAGACCGGAACTTCCAGTCTTCGTAACGTTTGTAGTTTTCCTGCAGTGTCATAGTTGACTCCTTTGAAACAAGAATGACACAAAAATGTACAAAAGGGAGGAGAAAAACCAAAAAGACCGCAGGTATAGCGTCGCTGTGCCTTATAATTGAATCAACGAACCAGTATAACAGGAGGTAATTATAATGAACTTATTGGTTTTACTGCTTAAGCTTCTTATGACCAAGGAGTCTTTAAACGCGGCATCCAAGAAAACCGGTATTTCCAAGGAAATGATCCGCAAACTGCTTCCGCTCGCCATTCCTCTGCTGATCAAGTACATGACCCGCAACGCATCTTCCAAGAACGGTGCGGCATCCCTGCTGAGTGCGCTCGGCCAGCACACCAGCAACCGTTCCCTGGCGGAACAGATCAGCGATGTTGATGAGAAAGACGGCGGAAAGATCATCAGCCACATCCTCGGGGATGATAAAGATGAAGTCACAGAGCGTCTTGCGAAGCAGTCCGGTCTCAGTAAGGCCGCGGTTCTCGCGATTCTTGCGGCGATCGCACCGGCAATTCTCAGCACGCTTTCCGCGTCGAACCAGCAGCAGGTACAGCAGCAGCCGGCAGCCAACAGTACGGCGGATCTCTCCAGCCTGATGAGCCTGTTCGGCGGCCAGGCGGCACAGCCCGTACAGCAGCAGGCACAGCAGCCGACGTCCGGCCTTGGCCTTCTGAATTCCCTGCTTGGAAACCAGCAGGTACAGCAGCCCGTTCAGCAGCCGGTACAGCAGCAGTCGTCCGGCCTCGGACTTCTGAATTCACTGCTTGGCAGCCAGCAGGCACAGCAGCCGGTACAGCAGCAGGCGTCCGGTCTTGGTCTGCTTGGATCCCTGATGGGAGCCCTGATGGGAGTGAACGCACTCCAGCAGCAGGCGCAGCAGCCGCAGCCGCAGCTGACAGAATCTTCCATTGACGGAACCGATCTTCTCGCGCTGCTCAGCCAGCTTGCGAAGTAATCCGTTTTTATCCTTCACAAAAGGGGAGAATGTCCGAAACACAGCAGGGATGTTCTCCTTTTTTTAATTCATTGCGGCTGATTATGAATTCCCTGCTTTGGACGATTTTTGTCTTGAATTCTGGTTTTGGTGGTGTTACTATATGTGAGCACGCCTCAATAGCTCAGTCGGCAGAGCGAGCGGCTGTTAACCGCTAGGTCACAGGTTCGAGCCCTGTTTGAGGCGCCATTATTTCGAAAGGCGCACCGATGTTCAATCAAGTGCGTCTTTTTACGTATT
>CAJOLG010000092.1 GCA_905235315.1 uncultured Solobacterium sp.
TCCGAAGTGCTCGGCCGAATCGCATAGCGAATCGCTTTTTCCCCGGAAGGATGTTCCCATTCGTAATAATACGTGGCAGGGATCACGCATCTGCGGGTACGCCAGGCATCCGCAAACAATGGCTTTTCCGCGGCGGTCTCGATTCTTGCGTTTACGACATTCCGCTTCCCTGCACCGTTCAGCACAAAGCCAAACTGCATCGCAAATGCCTTTCGCTCCCCGTTTTTATTGCGGGCGATCACCGGCGCAGCAGAGCCGGGATACACATCTTCATCTTCACAGACCCGTTTCCCGAGTTTTTCCTCGACAAACGCAGTCAGAGAAGAAGCCCGGATCTCCCGGATCATCTCCGCAAATACGGAAGAGCCTCCGATATAGTAACAGGTGCACATTGGTGCTGCCCGCTATGCCTTCATCCCCTTGCGGACTGCGGCAGCGAGCGATACCACATCCGCTTTGCCCTTGAACCGGAACGAGACGGATTTCCCGGTCAACAGATCGAGCCGAAGCGCAGATTCCCCCATGATCCCGCCGGCAGTTTCCACCGCGAAGGAAACCACGGAAGAATACGGCAGGACTGCCGCGGCTTCAGTGTGTCCGACAAGATCTTTTGCGTCGATGTAAAGAACTTCCCGGTCGGTGAACAGCACCTGATCGTTTCGTCCGGATTCGGGACGGCACTTGAGAAGAACCGCGGAATTATCTGCCATCTTCTCTGCGAGATCCAGAAGCTTTGCGCCGGAATTGACGACAAGGCGGATCTCTTCCTGATCCTGAAATGAGAACATATTGTTTACTCCTTTTGTTTCTGTACTGCTTTCATTTTAGCGGAAACCTGCAGGATAGACGCAGAATTCTGTCTGCCGCATTGTCGTGACAATATTCCCATTACAGAAAGAAGGATTACAATAAAAAGACAGGAGGTATCTTTCTATGGCAATTGATCCGAGATACTTTATTCACGAAGATGACAAATCCGCGCTCGATGCGCTGAAAGCCATTCCCGGCTTTACCGCGTTCATCAAGGCATTTATGAAGGTATGGAATGAAAACCAGTTCCGCATTCTGAATATGTCTTCCCGTCTGCGCATTGATGAAAACCAGCTCCCGAAGTATTACGCGATGCTGGGACCGATCTGCGAAAAGCTCGGCATTGAAGTCCCTGAGCTTTACATGGAGCTGAATGTCGTTCCCAGCGCCTATACCTACGGCGATACCGAGCCGTTTATCGTCCTGACATCCGGTCTGATCGATACCATACCGGAAGAACTGATTCCGACGGTGCTTGCGCATGAATGCGGGCATATCGCATGCCACCATACTCTCTACCGCACCATGGGTACTCTGATCCTCGGCGGTACGATGAGCATACCGGGCATCGGCGGTCTGATTTCGCTTCCGCTTCAGATCGCATTTGCCTACTGGATGCGCTGCAGTGAATTCTCTGCCGACCGGGCGGCCATTCTGGTGGACGGGAATGCCGAGAATGTCATTGAACTGTGCATGCGGCTTTCCGGGTATACCAAAAATATCACCGATACCGCACAGAAAGCGGAATTCCTGAAACAGGCAGAAGAATACAAAGACCTGATCAAAGACAATATGCTCAATCAGACCATGGAATTCATGATCCTGGCCGGCCAGAGCCACCCGCTTACCGCGGTGCGTGCGTTTGAGGCAAACGAATGGGCAGCGTCTGAAAACACCGGAAAACTTCTGAATTACCTCAATGAAACCACCCGCGGGCTGGAACACAGCGAAATCCTGTTTGCGGATTCCCCAAAATCCCTGCTTGGAAAGAACGCCCGGAAAGCATTGGAAGAACTGAACAGCGAAGGCTTTACCAATGTGAAACTGTCCCGCGTTACCGAGGCGGATCTTCTGACATTTACCGGTACGGTTACCGCCGTAACGGCAGACGGTGTCTCCGACTTCCCGGCCGGAAGCTGGTTCCGCCCGGATACGGAGATCGTGCTGACCTATTATCAGCCTCTGAGCGAAGAAGAGGAAGCTGCGCTGCATGAGGGCGAAATCAGAATGCCGTTTTCATCCTCCGGCTGTATCGGACGCAACTGCCAATCCGTATGCACACAGCTTGCGAATGCCGGATTTACCAACATCTTTACGGTGAAGTCCCAGGAAGTGCGGCCGCTGCTTGCGGCAGAAAACGGCGTAAGCCGCATTGAAGCGGGGGATCGCGCCGATTTCGAGAAAGGAGCCTGGTTCCCGAAGGACATCAAAATCCGTGTGATCCACTTCTGATCAGGATATCCCGTCATCACGAAAACAGAGTTTCGTACTCTGTTTTCTTTTGGCCTTTTGTGCCGCAGTTCCGTATCCTGAACCGGCGTCTTCGGCGATACGTTCTTTCGTTTATTCGGTTTTTTCTTCGAAGACGGGATATACAATATTTTAATTTTAATATATATTATTTCTAAGGAAACCCGGTTTTCTTTTTTATATAAAAAGAGAGCCGCAAAAGGTAATGTGTATGGCAGATAAAAAAGAACTTCCTCTCGCTATGATTGAGATTCTGATCCGTTATACCGACGAGAATCATTCCCTCAGTACAAATGAGCTCCGTGACATTCTGGAACAGGAATACAACCTTACGCTGGAGCGCAGAACCCTCTATGCGAATATGGAGCTTCTGAAAAAGTACGGTTATGATATCAGCACATGGCAGGAGAACGGTCTTGGATATTACCTGCGGTCCCATCAGTTCTCAAAGTCTGAAGTGTTTCTCCTCTGCAATGCGATCCACTCCAGTCATTTCATCTCCCAGAAGGAAAGCAGTCAGCTGATCAAAAAGCTCCTTTCCACCTTAAGCATGTATGAGCGGAAAGATTATACCGATAAGGTATATCTTCCCAATCCGAAAAAGACGCGCAATGAACGGCTGCTTACCAATCTGTCGCTGATTTCAGACGCAATCCGCGACCGGAATCCGATTGAATTCGGGTATCTCCGGCACAATATAAACAAAACGCTGACTTCTCCCCGCACATATGAGGTGCAGCCGCGTTATATCGTTTATCAGGATTCCAAAGCATATCTCATCGTTACCAGCGATCATCATGAAGGCTTTGCGCATTACCGGATGGACCGTATCTCGGATATCCGGATCCTTAAGGATAAACGGTTTGCGCCGCTTCCCAAGGAGATGGATGCGTACGAGTATTCCAGAAACATGTTCTACATGTTCAACGATGAAGCCGTACACGCCGTCCTGCGCTGTGAGCGCAGAGTACTCGATCATATGATCGACACCTTCGGGGAAGAAGCGATGATCCTGCCGGCGGATGATGACCGGTTTGATATTCATGTCAAAGGAAGCCGGCAGGGAATCCTGCTGTTTGCCCAGCAGTATATCGATGCGGCAGTCATCCTGGAACCGGCTGAACTGCGAAGTGAAATGCTTGACCGCCTCGAAACGGCCGCTTCGTATTATAATGGGAAGTAATCAATAGAAAGCGAAGATCACTTCCATGAAAATTTTATTTGCGACCAGTGAATGCGCCCCGTTTTCCAAATCCGGAGGCCTTGCGGACGTTGCTTTTTCATTGCCGCCGGCATTGAAAAAAGAGCACAACCGAACCGCCATTATCACGCCTTATTACAAGTGTGTGAAAGAGCGGTTCGCCGATCAGATCAAGCGTGTGAAGGAAATGACGGTACGTCTTGGGAATGCCGAGCTGTACTGCGGCCTTCTCAAAGGAGAACTGAACGGTGTTCCGGTATGGTTTATTGACAACGAGGCACTGTTTTACCGTGACCGTCTGTACGGCTACGATGATGACAAGTTCCGTTTTGCCTGGTTCTCCAAGGCGATTATCGACGTTCTTCCGGAACTCGATTTCATTCCGGAGATTCTTCACTGCAACGACTGGGAAACCGCACTCGGCATCATCTATCTGAAAGATGATCAGGCCCGGCGCCCGGACTACCGCAATATCCGTACGGTATATACCATTCATAATATTGCCTACCAGGGACAGTTCGGAGCTTCGGACATGACAGACACGTTCGCGCTGGATCCGGGATGGTATCTCGGCGGCCTCGGCTACGAGTATGAAGGCCGGCATGATGTCAATCTCATGAAAGGTGCGATGTTAATGGCAGATGCGGTATCCACCGTGTCTCCCACCTATGCAAGGGAACTTCATACCCATGAGTTCGGGAAAGGACTTGAAGGCGTATGCGATCTTGTGGAATCCAAGATGTACGGTATTCTCAACGGCATCGATCCCGATCATTATGACCCGGGAAAAGATCCGCGTATCCCGAAAAACTTCACCGCCGACAACAAAGCCGGCAAGAATGTCTGTAAAGCCTGGCTTCAGGAAAACTTCGGCCTGAAAAAGGCCCCGAAGTGGCCGCTGTTTGCGGTGGTTGCCCGCCTTGTCGAGCAGAAGGGCGTTGACCTCATCCGCGAAGCGCTCCCGAAAATGATGGAACTCGGCATCCAGCTGATCATCTTCGGCCAGGGAGACAAAAAATACGTCGACTTCTTCAATGAATGCAAAGACCGCTATCCCGGCCAGTTCGGCTTCTCCGATCAGTACTCCGAAGAAATGGCCGCTAAGGTATTTGCGGGTGCGGATTTCTACCTGATGCCTTCCGCGTTTGAACCCTGCGGCCTGTCCCAGATGATGGCAATGCGGTACGGAACCGTACCGATTGTCCATGAGACCGGCGGTCTCAAGGACACCGTGCGTCCCTATTCCGACTTTGACGGCATCGGCGACGGCTTCTCGTTTCCGGATTATACCGCCAAGGGAATGCTGCTGGCGGTGGAGGAAGCCCTGAAGGTATACTTTGCGCAGCGCAAGGTCTTCGGCGTCATCCGTGACCGCTGTATGCGCAAGGATTTCTCCTGGAAGAAGTCTGCCGGCACATATGTCAAGATGTACTCGGATATCTGCGGCAGCGGCTTCGACCCCAATGTCACCTTCCAGGATGCCTATGATGCCCTGAAGGTCATCTATGAGGATCTCAAAGAGGTACAGAAAAAATATCTCGATGAACAGCCGGACGATTATCATACAGCGGTGCAGATCGAAATCCTCGGCCCGGGCGCAGGCACCTTCTGCCTGATATTCACAAAAGAAGGCATGGAAATGGAACCGTTCAGCTATGAAGGTGCAGACGCAACGATCAGTGCCACAATCGACAATCTTTACAACATGGCAATCGGAACGGCAGATCCGGACCGCCTGTTCGTAAACGGTCAGATGAAGGTAAAGGGAAATATTTCCAAAGGCGCGGAAATGCGCTACCTGATCATGGAGAATAAGGACGAAGCGAAATGATTCAGCCATACAGCAGCCCTGAAAGGCTGCTGTTTCTTTTTCCTCACAGTCTGTCAGAACCATAACCCATAGAAAATGCCGGATCCTCTCCGGCATTCTTTATCAGTTCATATCAATGGAGGCTTTCGCCAGTTTGTTTGTGACCCTGGTTGTCACATCGATATACAGCTCGAGCTCCTCATCTGAAAGCTCCGATTCATCAACCTTTGAAATGGAACGGTCCATCTCCTCTGCTTTGGACATCAGCGCAAGATAATCGGTCATCATGGAAACCGGATTGTCACTGGACGCATATTTCTGCATGAACGCAATGTACTCATCATAGAACGCTTCATAGTCATCCATGCTCTTCTGGAATTCCGGCCGGATCCCGGAAGCGGCGGGAGCTTTTTCTTCTGCCGGCTCCGGTGTGGGATCCGGTTCCGGTTCAGCGGTCTCTTCCGGTGTCGGTTCGGGTTCGGCCGTTTCCTCCGGTTCCTTATACCGGCTTACTTCAAGCGACATCCGGCCAAACTGTTCGCTTCGAATGACCAGTTCGTTTCCTTCCGCATCGGATGCGGTAAGCTTTCCGCTCCGGAGTTCATAATTCTCCCCGAACGGTGTTTCCCGGACCGCATTCATATATTCCTGTGCTTCGGAAGCAGAGATGCCGGTAAACAGCACTTTCACCATATCATTACTGTCGGTTATGATCATACCCCGCTGGGAAGGCGGCGCCGGCAGTTCCTGCACCAGCTCGTTCAGCGGCCAGGAGATTTCCGTTGTGTTTAACGGCGCTGTCGCCTGGATCTTCATTGTCTTACTGCTGTCGGAGTAATCCAGCGTGAGCGTATATCCTTCCCTGTCATATCCCTGAAAGTCATAGATAAGCAAATCGTCTTCCGTAAATCCCATCGCCCGGCATCGGTCGACATACGCCGCAAACTCGCTCTGCGAATACCGTTCCACGTTTGCGCTGAAGTAATCCGGACTGTTGGACAGCACGGTTCCGTACGATGCCTCGGGGTCGGGAATATGTGCCGCGATGCCGGAAGCCGGCCATATCAGACGCACTGGTTTTTTCTGACTGAGCACCAGCGAGTACGGGATCACCAGCAGCGCTGCCACCAGGGTCAGAACCGCACCGGGAACCTTGACTCCTCTGATATCCTTCAGCGTTCCCGTTCCCAGCATTCTCGCTCCCACAAGCAGCACCAGCTGAATGACCGCAATCACCGCCGCAAGGATCCGGCCTTCGCTGATCCCTGCCGCAAGACCCAGCGCACAGATCACGATCATGAACAGATTGAACTTTCCGGAACCTCCGTGTTTATAGTTTTGCTTTTTCGCGTCCGCTTCATACATCTTCCGGCGGTCCTGCGCATCCCGGTACTGCTGTTCCCGCAGCTGTGCTTCCTTCAGCTTTGCCTCATCTTTGATATTCACCGTATGCTCGGTACGCACAATATCATCCGTAACTTCGAAGCTCTTCCCGCAGTATCGGCAGGTCACGGTTTTTGCGCCGGCATCCGCCTCAAGAGATGCCCCGCAGTACGGACATTCCATTCCTGTCAGTTTCATCGTTCCTTCCCTCCTGTTAACTGCCCGCTCTGATCCAGCAGGCATTTCCGCAGATCCTCAAGCCCGGAGGCCCCTGCGATCACTTCATTGAATGTCTTCCGGTTCATTT